>JAPOOQ010000549.1 GCA_026713345.1 Gemmatimonadota bacterium
CAGCCAACCCGGGTGCGAGCCCCACGACGTCAGGTAACCCTCCAGATCGCTCTCCGGCGACGGGAAGGAAGATTCCGGCGCACCCTCGCGGGCGACCCGCCTCAGCACGGCGTTGACCAGCCCCGCCGCCGACCGCCTCCCCCCTCCCTTGACCTGCGCCACCGACTCGGACACGGCGGCGTAGTCCGGCACGGCATCCATCTCGAGGATCTGGTAGGCGCCCATCCGGAGCACGGCCCGCACCTCAGCGTCGAGCTCGCCGGGAGGACGGGAGGCGAACCGCGCCAGAACGTGGTCCAGCCGCCCCTGCAAACGCACCGTCCCGTACACGAGGTTCCGGATCCAGCCCCGCTGGGGCGTCCCCGCCGCGCCGGACGCCTCCCACGCCACATCGAGGCGCCGCCCCGCCTCCACCTCCAGCAGGACACGCAGAGCCAGCCTTCGCGTCAATCGCCCTCCCCTTTCGGCGCCCTCCGGTCCCGGCACATCCGGTCCCCCGGAGCCCGGCCCCGCGTCACCCGCCCCAATGTCACCCGCCCCCGCATCCCCCTACTCCAGCATCCCCGCGCGCGGCGAAGACGGCACGGCGATTTCGCGCGAAGCCATCCGCCCGGCCAGGTAGGCCTCGCGTCCCGCCCGCACCGCGAGCCTCATCGCCCGCGCCATCCCCACCGGATCTTCCGCCGCGGCCAGCGCCGTGTTCATCAGCACGCCGTCCACGCCCTGCTCCATCGTCAGGCACGCGTCGGAGGCGGTGCCGACGCCGGCGTCCACGATGACCGGCACCGCAAGACGGCGCTTGATCTCGCGGATATAGTAGGGGTTCACCAGCCCCAGGCCGCTCCCGATCGGGCTGGCCAGCGGCATCACGGCGGCACACCCCGCGTCCTCCAGGCGGAGCGCCGTGATCAGGTCGTCGTTCGTGTAGGCCAGGACGTGGAAGCCGTCGGCGACGAGTTCGCGGGCCGCTTCCAGTGTAGCACCGGTGTCGGGGAGCAGGGTGCGTTCGTCGCCGATCACCTCGAGCTTCACCCAGTCGTTGAGCCCCGCCGCGCGTCCCAGGCGGGCGTAGCGGATCGCGTCCGCCGCCGTGTAGCAGCCCGCCGTGTTGGGAAGGAGGAAGAACTCCGCCGGATCGAGGTGGTGGAGAATACCCTGCTCCTTCGTGCGGTCCAGGTCGACCCTGCGCACGGCGACGGTCACCATCTCGGCGCCGCTGGCCCGTATGGCGCTCACCATCTCCGCATTCGAGCGGTACTTCCCCGTGCCCACGATCAGGCGCGAAGCGAAGGGCCTGCCCCCGATCAGGAGCGGTCCGTCTGCGCGCGTCGCGCTGCCCATCTATCCTCCTCCTACGAAGTGAACGAGTTCGAAGCGGTCCCCGTCCTCCGCGGGAGTATCCGCGAGGTCCCCGCGAGCGAGGATCTCCCGGTTGCGCTCGACCACAACCATCCCGGGGTCGAGCCCGAGGCCGTGCAGCAGCTCCGCAACGCTGAGGCCGGGCTCCACCGCGCGGCGCTCCCCGTTGAGGACGATCGTCGCCGCAGCGGGTGGTCCGTCTCCGGCCGCGCCCCCGGGCCCGGTCACCGGTCCCGAATCATGTGAAGTCGTCATTGCAAGCCTTCCTCCCCGAGGACTTGAAGGTAGCGCGCAACGGCATGGTCGGGGCGCTCCCCCCCCCACACCCCGCTCAGCACCGCGACCCCGTACACGCCCAGCGCGGCCAATTCGCGCACGCGCGCCGGCGTGATTCCCCCGATCGCGACCACCGGGGCAACCGTCTGCGCGGCAGCCGCCGCCACGGCGCCAGGACCCGCCGGGGTGCGCTCGGGGTGGGACGCGGTCGCATACACGGCCCCCATGAACAGATAGTCCAGGCCCGCGTCCCCCAACGCCGCCGCCTGCCCTGCCTCGTGAATCGACCGGCCGACCCGCAGCTTCCGCCCGGCGATCGCCCGCACGGCGCCGGCTGGAAGCGAGTCTTCCCGCAGGTGCACGCCCCCCGCCCCGGCGGCCAGCGCCACATCCACACGGTCGTTCACCACCACCAGGGTGCCGGCCGCGCGGGACGCCTCGGCAAGCCACTCCGCCACCTCGAAGAGACGCGCGGCCGGGGTCCGCCGCACCCTCAGGTGCAGGGCCAGCCCCCCACCCCCCGCCTCCAGGACCGGCCGCAGCCGCTCCCGGCAGTCCTCCGCGCCGACGATCCCGTCACCCGCGATCACATGTAGCCGCGGCAACCGCCCGGCACGCTCCCGCGCCTCTGCAGTCACGCCGCTACTCGAAGCGGTCGCCCACGCGCGGCCCGGCGCCACGCACCCACGCCGCCGATTCCATGCGCCGTTTGCCGGGCGGCTGCACCTCTCCGATGTGAAGCGGCCCACCCCCTGTCGCCACCAGGATCCCCCGCTTCGGGTCGGCCGCCACGATCTCGCCCGGCCGCCCGCCGCCCGCCGCCACCACCTCGGTCACACCCCATCCCTCTGTCACACCTCCCTTTTCTGCTACGAATCCCGGCGAAAAAACCTTCACCGGAGCGCCCCGCAGCCGCGTCCAGGCCCCCGGCACATCGTCCATTCCGCGGATCAGGTCGGCCACCTCGCGAGCCCCCCGCCCCCACCCCACCCGCGCAGCCGCGCGGTCCACCTTGGGCGCGAAGGTGGCCGCGGCATGATCCTGCTCCCTCTCCTCCACCGGCCCGGCCTCCATCCGGCGCAGCGTCTCCGCCATCAGACGCGCCCCCAACCCGGCGAGCTCGCGCGACAGCCCCGCCGCCGTGTCGCTCGGCCCGATCGCGACCGCCTCCTGCGCCAGCACGGGGCCCGCGTCCATCGCCTCCACCATCCGCATCACGGTGACGCCGGTCTCGGCGTGGCCCCGCGCGATCGCCCAGTTGACCGGCGCGGCTCCCCTGAGCGCGGGGAGGAGCGACGCGTGCAGGTTGAGCGACCCGCGCGGCGGCACGTCGAGGATCCGGCGCCGCAGGATGCACCCGTACGCCACCACGACCGAGACATCGGGCGCGAGGGCCCGGATCGCGGCCTCGAACTCCTCCCCGTGCGGCGCCTCGGGAGCGAGCACCGGGTACCCGCGCGCCTCGGCAAAGCGCCGCATGGGCGACGGCGCGGCCTTCCGTCCCCTTCCCCGGGGGCGCTCCAGACGCGTGACCACTCCCACGACTTCGTGACCGGCCTCCTCCACCGCGCCCAGCGTCGGCAGTGCGAACCCGGGTGTGCCCCAGAACAGGACCTTCACTTGTCCGTCCGGCTCTTCCGCCACTTCCTGAGGAGCATCCTCCGTTTCAGCGGCGACACCCGGTCGATGAAGAGCACCCCGTCCAGGTGGTCGACCTCGTGCTGAAGCGCGCGCGCCAGCAGCCCCTCCGCCTCGATGCGCACGGGATCGCCATCCGGCGACAGCGCTTCCACGGTGACCCGCGTGGGACGCGTGACCGTATCCTCGATTCCGGGAATGCTGAGGCACCCCTCCATGCTCCTGTCGGTGTTCCGGCTGGACCGGGTGATCACCGGGTTGACCAGGGCATGGACGTGCCGGGTCTCGTCCTCCTCCTTGACGTCCACCACCAGGATGCGCTGCGAGATCCCCACCTGCGGGGCCGCCAGCCCGATCCCCTCGGCGTCGTACATGGTGTCGAACATGTCGCGCACCAGGCGCCGGGTCTCGTCGGTGACCCCTGCGACCGGGGCGGCCCGCTCACGCAACACCTGCGCGCCCAGGAGCTGAACTTCCAGCAGCGCCATCGTTTTGGGTCTCGCGGCCTAGCGGACCGTAACGCCGGGTCTATCCACGGGACGCTAGCTGTCCGTGACCTTGCGCGCGATGTAGCCGCGGTCGACCACGATCCGCGTGTTCTCTCCGGTCTTGATCGTCAGCTCCGACTCCGAGACGTGGACGATCTGTCCCACGATCCCGCCGTTGGTCACCACCCGGTCCCCCTTGACCAGCTTCTGCAGCATCTCCTTGTGGCGCTGGCGCTCCTTGCGCTGCGGACGGATGAGGAGGAAGTAGACGATGGCCCCGATCATGACGAGCTGGAACATGAGTACCATCATGGGGTTTGTTCCCTCACCCGGAGCGGCGGGAGGGGGAGGCGCGACCATGAGCGCCGTGGCCAGTGTGGTATGAAGTGACAAGGTTCGTGCTCCCTTGTTTTGTGTGGCGACTGTGTTGCGGATCCCTCTCCGTGCGCCTGTCAGGCCCCGGCGCGGGAACGGGCGGCCCGGTAGCGGTCGAGCCACCCGCGGACCCACATACTAAATGTTCCCCGGCGGATGCGTAACCGTGCCTCCTCGGCCAGCCGCACCAGGAAGCGGAGATTGTGGATCGAAACGAGGCGGTGTCCGAAGCGCTCGCCAGCGACCAGAAGGTGGCGGATGTAGGCGCGGTCGTAGCCGTTGCAGGCGTGGCAGTCGCACGCCGGGTCGATGGGATCTCGGTCGAGGCGGAAGCGCGCGCCCTTGAGGTTGATCTGCCCCTCGGCCGCCGTCCAGGCGGTGCCGTGACGCGCGTTCCGGGTGGGGGCGACGCAGTCGAACATGTCGCAGCCCCGGGCGATGGCCTCCAGCAGGTCGTCCGGGTAGCCCACACCCATCAGGTAGCGGGGCCGGTCCGGCGGGATCAGCGAGTCCAGCAGTTCGATGGTGCGCCACATGTCCTCCTTGCCCTCGCCGACCGAGAGGCCGCCAATCCCGAACCCGGGCCAGTCGCCGAGCTTCAGGACCTGTTCGAGGTGGCTGGTCCTCAGGTCGTCGTGCACGTTTCCCTGCAGCACGGGAAAGAGCGCCTGCCGCGCGGGGGCGCCGTCCTCCGTCGCCTCGAACCGGTCGCGGCAGCGCCTCAGCCACGCCAGCGTCCTGCGGCTCGCGCGCTCGGCGTCCTCCCCGGGCCCCCCCGCGGGGACGCACTCGTCGAAGGCCATGATCACGTCCGCCCCCAGCGCGCGCTGGATGTCGATCACCTGCTCCGGCGTGAAGTGGTGGCTGCTCCCGTCGATGTGGCTGCGGAAGGTCACCCCGTCGTCGCCGATGTCGCGGATGGCGGCCAGCGAGAAGACCTGGAACCCCCCCGAATCGGTGAGGATCGGGCCCGGCCAGCGCATGAAGTCGTGCAGCCCGCCGAGCTCCGCCACCACGTCGGCGCCCGGCCGCAGGTAGAGGTGGTAGGTGTTGGCAAGGATCATGGACGCGCCGGCCTCCGTGAGTTCCTCCGGCGAGACGCCCTTCACCGTCCCCTGGGTGCCGACCGGCATGAACACCGGGGTCTCCACGGTCCCGTGAGGGACGACCAGGCGTCCCGCGCGGGCACGGCCTTCGGTTGCGTCGAGAGCGAAGTGGGCGGCGCCCGCAGCCTCGCTCACGGCACCACCGCCATCGCATCGCCGTACGAGTAGAACCGGTACCCGGTCGCCACCGCCTCCCGGTACGCGTCGAGCACCGTTTCGGTCCCGGCGAAGGCCGCCACCAGCATCAGCAGGGTGGAGCGCGGCAGGTGAAAGTTGGTCACCAGGCAGTCCACGGCGCGGAAGTCGAAGGGCGGCGAGATGAAGAGATCGGTCGCCCCCCGCCCGGCTCCGATCTCCTCCCGCCCGGCGGCCACGCTCTCCAGGGTCCGGACCACCGTGGTCCCCACCGCCCACACCCGCCCGCCCCGCTCGCGGCAGCGCCGGTACGCGCGGGCGGCGCGCTCCGGCACGGTGTAGTGCTCGGCCTCCATCCTGTGATCGGCCGGGTCGCGCGCCTCCACGGGACGGAAGGTGGCGGTCCCCACGTGCAGCGTCACCTCGCAGCGGCCCACCCCCCGCGCGGCGATCTCGTCCAGCAGCTCGTCGGTGAAGTGCAGCCCCGCGGTCGGCGCGGCCACCGACCCCTCGTGGCGGGCATACACGGTCTGGTAGCGGGCGCGGTCCGACGGCTCCTCGTCGCGCTCCAGGTACGGGGGCAGGGGCACCTCGCCGAACCGCCCGATCGCGTCGCGCGCCTCGAGGCCGCCCTCCAGCCGCACGATCCGGCGCCCGTCCGCGCACACCTCCAGGATCCGCACCGAGAGCTCCGGAGCCACATTCAGCAGGCGGCCCGGCTTCAGCTTCCGACCCGGGCGCACCAGCGCTTCCCAGACGGTGTCCGCATCGCCCGGCACCGGCCGCAGAAGCAACACCTCGCCGACCGCACCGGTGGGCTTGCGCCCCCGCAGCCGAGCCGGAAAGACCCGCGTGTCGTTGACCACCAGCAGGTCGCGTTCATCCATCAGCTCCGGCAGATGGTGGAAGCGCCGGTGGCGGATGGCTCCCGTCGAGCGCGAGAGCACCATGAGCCGCGAGTCGGCGCGGCGCGGCGCCGGATAGCGCGCGATCCGGCCCGGTGGCAGTTCGTATTCGAAGTCGGCGGTGGAGATGGTCCTGCTCACAGCGCGTGCCGATCCGTCCGTCCCGTCCAACTCAGTTGAAGAGGCTCGGATGAGAGGCGCCGGGATCCCCGCCCGCACCACCGGACCCCTCCGCCGGGAACGGCCGCCCCAGCCGGGCGAAGGCCTTGCCCGTCGCCACGCGCCCCCGGGGCCCCCGCATGATGAATCCCTCCTGGATGAGGTAGGGCTCGTACACCTCCTCGATGGTGCCGGCGTCCTCCCCCAGCGCCACCGCCAGCGAGTTCAGCCCCACCGGGCCGCCTTCGAACTTGTCGACGATCGTCTCCAGGATGCGGGTGTCCATCGCGTCGAGCCCGTATTCGTCGACGTTGAGGAGCTCCAGCGCCTCTCGCACGACCTCGACCTTCAGCACGCCGTCCGCGCGCACCTGCGCGAAGTCGCGCACGCGCCGCAGCAGCCGGTTGGCCACGCGGGGGGTGCCCCGCGCCCGCTCCGCCAGCTCCCGCGCGCCCCGCTCGGTAGCCGTGACCCCCATGATGCGCGCGCTCCGCCCGATGATCTGCGCGAGGTCGGTGGCCGGGTAGAAGTCGAGCCGCTCGGTGATCCCGAAGCGCGCCCGCATGGGAGCCGTGAGGAGGCCGAAGCGCGTGGTCGCGCCGACCAGGGTGAAGGGCTCGACCCCCATCGTCATGGTGTGGGCGCGCGGCCCCTCCGAGAGGCGGACCTCGACCTTGTAGTCCTCCATCGCCGGATACAGGAACTCCTCGATCACCGGGCGCAGGCGGTGGATCTCGTCGATGAAGAGGATGTCGCCCGGCCGCAGGTTGGTGAGCGCGCCGACCAGGTCCGCCGCCTTTTCGAGGACCGGACCCGAGGTGGTGATGATGTTCACCGACATCTCGCGCGCCAGCAGCAGGGAGAGCGTCGTCTTGCCCAGCCCCGGCGGACCGTGAAAGAGGATGTGGTCCAGCGGCTCCCCGCGTTCGGTGGAGGCCTGAATCGAGATCGCGAGGGCCTCCTTCAGCTTCTCCTGCCCGATGAAACCGGACAGGTGCCGGGGGCGGAGCGAGATTTCGGAGAGCTTCTCCTGCGGGAGGACCTCGGGGGTCGTGATTTCGGTGCGTCCGGTCATGGCGTCCTCATCCCTGCCCCCGCTTTGCGAGGACCTTGCGGACCAGCGCCTCGGTGCTCTCGGGGCTGTCGGCGGCGATGACTTCCTGCACGGCCGCATCGGCTTCCGTGAAGGTGTAGCCCAGGGCGACGAGCGCGTCCACCGCTTCGGCGGCAAGCTTCGCCTCGGGCCCCGACCCCTCACCCGCCACCGCGAGGTCGGAGACCTTGTCGGAGAGTTCCAGCACGATCCGTTCCGCGGTCTTCTTCCCCACCCCGCTCACCCGCGAGAGCAGCTTCGTATCCTTCTCCGCGATCCCCCGGGCCAGGCGACCGGCGTGGTAGGTGCTCAACAGCGCCATCGCGAGCCGCGGCCCGACCTTCTGGACCTTCATGAGCCGGTGGAAGAGGTCCTGTTCGCGCGGCTCGAGGAAGCCGTACAGGCTCGGAACCTCGTCGCGGACGACGTAGGCGGTGCGCAGTTCCAGCTCGTCGCCCTCGTCGGGGAGCCGCTGGAAGACCGTCAGGGGAACGTGGATCTCGTACACGACCCCGCTCGTCGCCCGCAGCTCGACCCGGTCCGTGTCGCGGCTGACGACGGTGCCTCTGACGCGGCTGATCACGACGCTGCCAGCGCCCGCGCTTTTGCACCGGAAGAACGGCCCGGCAACGGCCCCGTGAATGCGTGACAGAGTGCCGTGGCGATCCCGTCCGCCGCGTCGCTCGGCTTCGGGTCGGTGCGCAAGTGGAGGTGCCGGCGAACCATGTATGCGACCTGGTCCTTGGTCGCGGCTCCGGTCCCCACCACGGCCTTCTTGATCTCGCGGGGCGCGTATTCCACCACCTCCACCGCGCGTAGCGCCGCCGCCACGATGATCGCCCCGCGGGCCTGTCCCAGGGTGAGCGCGCTGCGCACGTTCTTGCCATGGAAGGTGCTCTCGACGCAGACCGCCGCGGGGGCGAACTCGTCGATCAGCGCGGCCACCTCTTCGTGAATCTCCATCAGGCGAAGCGCGAGCGCCGCTTTGGGGGAGGTGCGGATCACCCCGCACTGGAGGAGTTCCGCGCGGCGCCGCCCGTCCACCGCGACGACGCCGAAGCCCGTGGCGGCCGTCCCGGGATCGATGCCCAGCAACACCCGCCGGCCGCCCTCCGGTCCCTCGCTCACGACGCCCGCGCCAGCACCGAGTCATCCAGATCGGCGTTGGAGTGCACCTGCTGCACGTCGTCGTGGTCGTCCAGCAGGTCGAGCAGCTTGAGGAGGCGTTCGCCCTCCCTCCCCCCGACCGCCACCTCGCTGCGGGCCACCATCGTGAGCTGCGCCGACGCGACGGTCAGCCCCGCGTCCAGCAGTGCGCGCCGCACTTCGTGCAGCGACGCGGCCTCGGTGGTGACCACGAACTCGCCCGCCTCGCCGCGTACGTCGTCGGCGCCGGCCTCGACCGCGGCCTCGAAGACCTCGTCCTCGTCCACGCCCTCTCCCGCCACGTAGATCATCCCCATCCGGTCGAACTGCCACGCCACCGACCCGGCGGTGCCCAGGTTCCCCCCGTTCTTGTCCAGGATGTGCCGAACCTCGGCGACGGTGCGCTTCTGGTTGTCCGTCAGGGTCTCGATGTAAAGGGCCACGCCCCCGGGTCCGTATCCCTCATACACGACCTCTTCGTAGGTGACGCCCTCGAGCTCGCCGGTTCCGCGCTTGATCGCCCGGTCGATGTTCTCCTGCGGCATGTTGGCCGACTTGGCCGCATCGACCGCCAGACGGAGGCGCGGGTTGAAGTTCGGGTCCCCTCCCCCCTCCCTGGCCGCCACGGTGAGTTCGCGGATGACCTTCGTGAATATCTGGCCGCGCTTCTGATCGTTCACCGCCTTCTTGCGCTTGATCTGCGACCACTTGCTGTGTCCCGCCACGGGGCGCCTCCATCGGGTGGAACCGGGGGTTGACCTCAATATAGCGACCCGTCGCCAGCCTTCGGTCAGCGGCGCACTCACCCCTCGGCCCACGGGACGCTGTATTCGGTACGGGGGCCGGTACGGGCACGACCGGTCCCCTGCAGCGCAGGCGGGTGGTCGCGGAGGTGCGCACGGAGGACTCCGGCGAATTCAGGGTCTGCAAGCTGGATTCCGTGGAGGAACTTACCACCCCGGGCTCGCGGTTCAGCGGGTTGAGTGCGGCCCAGGTGGATTCGGCCGCGCCCCGGGTCTTCGACTTCGCGAGTCTGGCGCGGGCCCGCCAACGCCTTCGGAGGGGCCCAAATGGGGGTGTGCATCGCCGGCCTTCTTCCTGCTGGAACTCAATCACCGGGACATCAAGGAATTCCAGTTCCTGACCCCGCTGGAGGCCGGACTCGCCTACGGTCAACGCGGCGCCAACGGAGTGCTGCTGATCTACACGCGGTAGCGACCGCCCCGGTCAGCTCTCCTTTTCGGCCTCCGCCTCCGCGACGATCTTCGCGACCCGCACCGGCGGCACCAGGTCGTAGCCGAGGAGCTTGCGCCTGTGGTGCCCGCGCCCCTGCGTGATTGAGCGCAGCGAGGAGGCATACCTGTGCAGCTCGGCCTG
>JAPOOQ010000550.1 GCA_026713345.1 Gemmatimonadota bacterium
CCGCGACTCCCGTCGTCGGCTTCGATCCGCGCGCGGTAGCGATTGAACACGGTGGAGTGCGACGACTTTCTCGGGCGAACCGGACCCTCCCCATCGCGCAGCTGCTCCACGTACCACTCGAAGATCTTTTCGGGGTCGTCGTCCGCCACCAGGATGAGGCCTCCGCTCTTCGCGTCGCCGGAGTCGTAGGAGAAGAGCTGCTTCTGGACGCGCGCGCGCTGGTAGATCGGCAGCCAGCCGGGCGCCCGGGCGGCTTCGTCGCCGAGACCGAAGAACACTTCGCCATCTTCCCCGGTCACCCTCATGAATCCGCCGTCTTCGTCTCCCTCGAGCTCGAAGAGAGCCCGGCCTCCCGGGCCGCGGACCGTCACCGACAGGCCGGACTCGTCCGCCCGCCCCTCGAAGCGCACGCCCTTTTGGACGCCCTCCTGGATCATGGTGAGACCCTCGTCGACGAATCCGCCGAAGTCCGACAGGTCGACCGGGACCTCACTTCCCTCCTCCCCGAGCCGGAGCGCCACCTGGCCCACGGGCTGATCCTCGGTCACGATGGTGACATCGTCCCCCAGGACATTCTTCGTCATGTCCGCGAACACCTCGGTGGGCGAGCCGGTGAGCTCCGAACCCAGCACGTCGCCCAGCTCGTCCACGGCCCGCACACCCAGCACAACCAGCACGATGAACCCGGCGGCGGACAGCCCGCCGAACGCCAACAGGATCTTGCCCCACGTCGGCATGCCCTTCCCGGTTTTCCGCGTGGCTTCGAAGTAAGGATCGGACATCGGTTCTTCCCCCCTCTGGTGCATTGCCGGATATTCTGACTCGCACACCCGCCTACGAATCAGCGACTTGAAGGTTTCAGACCCACGGTTACCCGCAAGCGGAGAACGACGATGTCATGGATCACCGAGATCCCGCGTGAGGAGGCCACCGGGCTCCTGCGGCGCGAACTCGACGCCGCTGTGGAGCGCTCGGGCCGCGTCTGGAAGATCGTGCAGGTGATGAGCCTGAACGCCCCGGTGCTCAGGGCCACCATGGCTCAGTACGCGGCCATCATGTTCGGCCCGTCGCCGCTGTCGCGCCTCCAGCGGGAACTGCTCGCAACCGTCGTGTCCGCCGAGCTGGACTGTTTCTACTGAACCCGGGCGCACGCGCACGACCTCCGGGCCGAGGTCACGAACGAAGGGTGGGACGATGCGGAGGGCGATGCCTTCGTGCACCAGGTCGTCGCGGACTGGCGCAAGGCCGCGCTGTCCCCCGCCGACCGGGCGCTCTGTGAATACTCCGTCAAGCTTTCCCGTAAGGAAGAGGAGATGACCCCGCGCGACCTCGATGGGCTCCGCGCCCATGGTCTGGATGACCGGGCGATCCACGACGCGGCGCAGGTGATCGGCTTCTTCAACTACATTACGCGAATCGCCGACGGCCTGGGCGTGGAGGCGGAAGACTTCATCGAGGAGTGGGGCGAGGGTTAGGAGAACCGGGCGCGATGCCGGCTTGCGGCGGCTCGCTCCGGCAACGCAAGGTGTTTGGCTCAAGGCCGACCACGGAACAGGAGAACGTAGATGTCACCAGAGCGCCAGGGAATGTCCACAACCACCAAGGTGTTGCTCATTGTAGGCGGGGGGATCGGCACGCTGTTGTTGGCGTTGATGGTGCTGGGGTTCTTCGCTTTTCGAACCTTCATGGAGAACGCGCCGGAGCTGCTCGAGGAGTTCGGCGAGCAGCTGGAGAGCGCCGCCGTGGCGGGTCTCGGCGACGTGAGCACCAGTTTCGCGCGGGTCGTATCCGAAGCGGGAACCTTCATGCTGTTCACGGAGGGGATGGTCGTCGAGGAGGCCGAGGAAGGTTCGGGCTTCACATTCAACCTGCAGACGATGGACGGGGAGGCCATCGGGTTCGACCTGGTCAGCGTCAGCGAATACCTGGACAGGGTTGGACGCGGAGAGCTGTACTTCGCGGACATCGGCCGCGAGGAGCCGGATGCCGGCGCGGTAGAGAGCGCGGCCCCGGAGTGGGTGTCCATCTACCCGGGTGCGCGCCACAGCGCCAGCGTCCTCACGGACCTCGACGAGTTCTCCTTCGGCATCGAGGTGCTGCTCGCCGATGCCGGCGCCGCGGAGATCCTGGACTGGTACAAGGCGGGCGCCGAAGAGGAGGACGGCTGGTCGCTCCGGGCTTCGTCCACCGTTTCGTTGGACGGGACGAGCACCGACACGCCCGGTCACGGGAGCGTCATCCTGGCTGCGGATGACCGCAGGATGGCGGTTCTGGTCGCCGAGGACGACCGCCGTGACAGCTTCTTCGTGATCCTCTACAAGGGGTGACCGCAAGCGGCATCCGGGCAGGCCCTGCGGCGCCACTGGACAGCGATGCCGCTTGACAGTACTTTGCGGCGAGCCGGTGGCGGGAGTCATCCGGTGCGGGCAAATCACCCAAGGAGCAGATTGAATGACTGGACAGGGCGGAACACGGATCAGGGTCACCTTGCGCTGGTTGCAGATCCTCGACGACCTCGAACCGTTCTACAAGGATAAGGGGGAATTCGTTTTCTGGGCCAAGGTCTGGACGACCAATGGCGAGGGGACGGTCCAGGAGACCCGCATGCCCCGCAAGGGACACTACCCGATCTCGGACCATCCGCGCTGGAACAGGCTGAACGATCTGGACAAGGTGCTCTTCGAGGGCGAGGTGAGCGATCACCTGGAGATCCAGCTGCGCGGCGAGGAGCTCGACCAGTTCTCGGCGAACGACGAGCTGGAGTTCTACCACCGCACCTTCAACGGGCCGATCCAGGACCACATCAAGTATATTCAGCCGGGGGACGAGGGCTCGGACGACCCCGAGAACATGTCCAACTGGCGGATCGGCTACGAAATCGAAGCGGTTTAGACAACGTCAGGCCAGGGAGGCCGCGACGCGGCGGATCTTTTCCACCATCGAATAGAAGCCGTTGCGGCGGTTCGGGCTCAGCGCCTCCCCCAGCTGCAGGCGTTCGAAGATGTCCGACAGGTCCACCGCCAGCGCGTCGTCCGGGGGCTGGCCGTTGTAGACCTCCGCGAGGATCGCGAAGAGCCCCTTCACGATGATCGACTCCGAGTCCCCCACGAACCTGAGCGTGGGAGGCTCACCCTCTTCCAGCCAGCCGGCGAGCCAGGCAGGGCTCATGCAACCGCGCACCTGGGTCTCCTCCGTCCTGAGGGCGGGGTCCATGGGCGGAAGCCGCCGCCCCAGCTGGATGATGTACTCGTAGCGCAGGGTGCGGTCCGCCAGCGAATTGAGCCTCTTTTCCAGCTGTTCGATGGTCACTTTGTGGCGCTTCCCCTTGCGCGAATCCGAATAAAAGCCGAACTTGGGGGATGCGCGATCTTCCCATGCACCTCCCGCTCAAGGGCCGTGGGGTACCTTACGACCCGCCGAACCGTTTCGAAACGGTCCATGTCGAAATGGAACCCGGGCACCGGGGCGAAGAAAGGCCCCGGACCGAGTTCATTGCGGATGGCACCCGGTCGATCGTAGCCCGGAACCGGAGCCCGGATCTGGGCTTCGATGCATCGCTCAACCCCTACCGCGGCTGCGAGCACGGCTGCGTCTACTGCTACGCCCGGCCGACCCACGAGTACCTGGGGTTCTCTTCCGGACTCGACTTCGAGCGCCGGATTCTGGTGAAGCACCGTGCGCCCGAGCTGCTCCGCGCCGCGCTCACCCGGCGCTCCTGGCGGCCGCGGGTGCTGGCCGTCTCGGGGGTCACCGACGCCTACCAGCCTGTCGAGCGGCGGCTCGAACTCACGCGCCGCTGCCTCGAGGTGCTGCGCGATTTCATGAACCCGGTCACGATCGTCACCAAGAACCACCTGGTCACCCGGGACGTCGACATCCTGCGCGAGATGGCTTTCCACGACTGCGCGCACGTCAACGTTTCGGTGACCACCCTGCGGAGCGGCCTGCGCCGGGTGATGGAGCCGCGCACCTCCATCCCCGCCCGCCGCCTCGACACGGTGCGCAGGCTGTCCGATGCCGGCATCCCGGTCGGTGTCTTCGTCGCGCCGGTGATCCCCGCCCTGAACGACGAGGAGATCCCCGCGATCCTGGCCGCCGCCGCCGAAGCGGGCGCTCGCTACGCCTCGTTCATGCTCCTAAGGCTGCCGGGTTCGGTGGCCGACCACTTCGTGCGCTGGCTGGAGGCGCACTTCCCCGACCGGAAGGACAAGGTCCTGGCCCGGATCCGCGAGGCACGCGGCGGCAGGCTCAACGACTCTTCGTTCCACGGACGCTTCCGCGGCGAAGGCGAGTATGCCGCCCAGATCCAGGCGCTGTTCCGCGCGGCGGCGAGGAAGGTGGGGCTC
>JAPOOQ010000551.1 GCA_026713345.1 Gemmatimonadota bacterium
ACACCTTGTCGAAGTCCAGGCTCTCGCTGATGCGCAGGCTGGCCGCGCTGAGGCGGGCGAGGCGCTCGCGCGGCTCCGCTCTCTCGTGGTCTCGTTCGTCCGGTCGATTCACACTCATCGCCTTGCCTCCACTCTGCACGGGCCGCGCGAAGCGGCGTCAGCAGGGGCAATCATGCCGCAATCGACGGATAGTCACAAATCATCATGGAAATCGGGGTTCAGAGTCACGAGACGGTCACGATCGTGATGGCATAATCCCCCGTGACTCCATCCGAAGAGTGAGAGGTGTGAAGATGCCCATCGAACGGCCCCGCCCGATCCGGACCGCAGCGCGGACGCTGCCGACGCTGAGCGCCGCCTCACGCGCACGCACTATGCGAACACCTGTGCGTGGGGGGGGGTAGCCATCTACGGCGACTCGCCGCCCTCACCGCGCTGATCGCCCTCGCCGGCTTCCTGCTCGGCGGCGCGACCGCGAGCGCCCAGAGCCCCGCGCCCCTCGCCAGCAACACCGGGCTGTCCATAGACATCCTCTCTAGCACTAGCACCCCATTGTTTAACCAGGCCCAGGCCTTCACCACCGGCAGCAATACCACCGGCTACACGTTGACCAGTGTTGACCTGGGAATCATTCAGACAACAGCGCCGCCGCCGACCTTCACCGTGAAGGTCCATGCGCACTCAGGTGGCGAGGGCCCTGGCAGCGTCGTGGCGACACTGACGAATCCAGGCAGCCTGCACAGCTATGATCCGCATGATCTGAATACTCCTGCAGTGAGTGAGGCGCTGTCGCGATTCACGTCGACCAGCGGCATACAGCTTGCTGCCGACACGACGTACTGGGTCGTGATTGTCGTCAGTGCGAATAACGCAAACGGTGGACTCGTCGCTAGAACAGACGGCAATGAGGATGCGGGCGGGGCGGCGGGCTGGAGCATCGCAGATGGTTCGAAGTTCCGGAACCCCACCGACCCCGGCCCGTGGCTGCCCGCTACCGGGCTTGATAGCTATGTGCTCTACATGAACCTCAACGGCTCCGTGCGCGCGTCGGGCACGCCGCCAGCGGGTGGCACGCCGTCAGCGGACGACACGCCACCGCCATGTCCTCCCGGCACAGTCCGCGTCGACGTCGAAACCGACCCGACCGGGTGTCAGGTCACGAACGCATCCCGCTTCCTCGACTGGCAGAATCGCTACGCAGACAACCTGTGTAACCCAGGTGAGCGGATCGGGTACATGGGCGGCGGGAACGGCGGGCCGATCTGCGCGTACGACCATGAGTTCGTGAACTGCACCAGCGGCAACTCCGAGGGACTGACTGGTCGGCGGTGCGTCGATCTCCAGGCCGCGGCGAACGCAGCACATCGGGAAGATGGCTCCCCGGATCCGCCGTACAGCAGCAAGTACCCGCCGAATTACGGGCTTCCGGGCTGCCTGGACGTCATCAGCTTTGACGGCGTCTGGCAATGCCGGTAGCCGTGCGGTCGTGTGCGGCGCACACAACACCCGCGGCACTGGTCGCCGCTCCGGCCTGTCATCGCCCAGGGACGTCGGCCGGTATGCCTGCAACTACCGACGGCCGATCCGCTGGCGGATAGACGCACCGTCGCGGTGATCACAGCCCCGGCGTGGCACGGGGAGTGCCGGTGAGCCGGGGCGAAGCGCAGTACACGCGCAGCGGGTCGCGGGTCAGGCTCAACCCGGCGCCGGTGCGGGCCTTCCTCGAGGAGCGGGGCATCTCCCAGAACGAGCTGGCGCGCCTGGCGGGGATCTCCCCGGGCTAGCTCTCCCAGCTGATGAGCGGCAAGGCCCACCCCTCCCCGCGGGTGCGGCGACGCTTGCAGCATGTGCTCGGCGTGACCGACTTCGACGACCTGTTCACCATCACCGATGAGGAGCGCCGCCATCCGTGTGCTCGTCGTGACCGCTACCGGCCGAGGGGCGGCGGGGGCAACCAGCGGCCGTCGGACACGAGAAAAAGCCCGCACACATAGCCAGAGCAGGGGCAATCATGCCGCAATCGGCGGATAGTCATAAATCATCATGGAAATCGGGGGGAAAAGTCACGGGACGGTCACGATCCTGATGGCATAATCCCCCGTGACTCCATCCGAAGAGTGGGAGGTGTGGAGATGTCCCTCGAACGAGCCCGCCCGATCCGGACCGCAGCGGGGCCACTGCCGGCGCTGAGCGCCGCCTCCTCGTACGCACGCATTAGGCGAACACATGTGCGGGGGGGGGGGGGAGCCATGTACCGGCGACTCCCCCCCCTCCCCGCCCTGATAGCCCTCGCCGGCGTCCTGGCCGGCGGCCAGGGCGCCCCCGCGCCGCGCGGAGGCCCCCACGAACCACCTC
>JAPOOQ010000552.1 GCA_026713345.1 Gemmatimonadota bacterium
CGGGCGCGAGATAGCGGGCGATCCCCTCGGCCATCTGACTGCGTGCCGAGTTGGCCACGCACAGGAAGAGGATGTGCCGGAATCCCAGGTCGCGCAGCGTGTCCGCGTCCGAGCGCCAGCTCTCGCCCAACGCTGCCATCAGCCCCGTTTCCTCCTGTCCCGGCCGGGATCGCAAAAGTAGGATTGAACGCGCCTGCCCGGACAACCTCGCAAGGATCCCATGCCGGCGCGAGTCGTTCCTCCCGACCTCGTTCACCGTTCCGCGTGACCGGCCTCGGGCTCTACGACGACTTGAAGACGAGCATTCCCAGGATGACGCGATCCCGGTACGCCACTCCGGCGCTGGACTGGTTGTTCAGGCGACCGGTCTTTTCGAGCACCGACTTCGTGCGGAGCGCCGACATCCCGGAGCCGACGGCGCGTCGCTTTCTCACGGTGCTGCGGACGAACGGCGTCCTGAAGGAGCTCGTCCCGTCGGCCGGACGGAGAGCTGCACTGTGGGTGTTTCCCGATCTGCTCAATCTGGCCGAGGGGCGGAAGGTGTTCTGAACCCCGGTTTTCGGTTTCAGGTGCGAAGAGGTGGATGGCGGCGGCTGGCCAATCGCGCTTGCCGCTCACCGGTGAGTAACTAAGTCGGTTGTCGCTCATATTGCAGTAATAAGTGATCGACAAGTCGGTTTGATGCGCACGCATGATCGACAAGCGCGACGCGGCGTCAGCGATGAGATATAGCCGAAGTTGCGGAGGTGAGCGTCAGCCCTGCCCTGCCCGCGCCAGCAGTTCCTCCCCCGTCTCGCATTCGATGATCTGATCGCCGATTCGGGCAATTGCCTCCGGGTCCGTGATGTCGACCAGCAGCCTTGCCAGCCGCTCGGCCGTCCGTGTACCGAACTTCAGCCTGGCTTGCCGGCAGACCAGGGTGGCGCGGCCCTCCATGCGCCCCTCAGCCCTCGACGGCCAGCGGGAGGGAGAACAGGAGCTTGTAGGACTGGTCGTGCCTGCGCGACAAGGTGAATCTCCGGCGGTGGGCGGTTGGTGCGGGGCGGGCGGTTCCGGCTCTCGGCGGAGCTGCCGGCCCGTGGGTTGCC
Organism: Gemmatimonadota bacterium; assembly: GCA_026713345.1. Lineage (GTDB taxonomy): Bacteria > Gemmatimonadota > Gemmatimonadetes > Longimicrobiales > Gaopeijiaceae > Bin94. The sequence continues at coordinate 1,089 of JAPOOQ010000552.1, forward strand.
GGGGAAGATGGCGGTGGGGCGGGGGCGGTGGTATGGTGGGATGGGACTGATTGCGTCGCGAAGTTCGCGAGCGTCCGGTCGTCAACGCTATTCGGCGGGCGGCTCCCGGTAGAAGTCGATCCTGCAGCGCAACCATCCCTCCAGCGCCACCCTATGAGGGAGGCCGGGGTGGATCGTGACGAGGCCCGGTGCCGAGATCAGCCGCTCCTCGCTGGTCTCGAGGTTCACGAACCGCAGGCTGCCCATGATCACGTTCAGCACGGCCCAATGGCCGGGTGCCAAAGTGTGTTCGGCCTGGAGGGCGGCGGGCAGGGTGTCCTGGGTGAAGACGGGATAACATGGCCGGGGGTGTGCGGTGTGGATGTGCGGGGAAACTTGACAGCTCTACCAGATTCATTATTATTGCTGTGTTCACTAAATAGTGAATTCATGCTTAGGATTGAATCATGGACAAGCAACTACTGGACCTCGGCCGGCGACGCCTGGAACAGCTTCTGGACCGCGCAAGCGGATTTGCACTGGTAATTCCGGACGGTGCCGAGACGCCTGCCAAGTCACGACTCCGTCCCGACGCGGTGTGGGGACTCCGTTCCGCCTCGAACGAATGGCGCTTACTGGTTGAAGTCAAGACGACCCTCTGGCCGAGCGGTGTCGAGGCCATGGCAGCCCGGGCCAAGGCCCTTGCAGCGGCCACGGAGGCCGACCGCTGCCTGGTCATCGTACCTAGGGTAACGGATCGGACAGCCGAGTTCCTTCGTCGCCAGGGAATAGACTACATCGATCTCCGCGGGAACATCCGGGTGTCGGTGCCGGGGCGAGTCCTCGTGATGGCGCGCACGGAGCGGGGAGCCTCCTCGGTTGACCTTCCCTTCCCGAAGGACCGAATCGCGAATCCATTTGCCGGAAAGGCCTCCCGAATCGTGCGGGCGCTCCTGGCGGAACCACCCCGGTGGTGGGGAGTGACTGAACTCGCGGACAGGGTTGAAGTGAGCGCGGGGATGTCCGTCAAGACCCTTCGGGCCCTGGAGACCGACCTCTACGTCCGGCGTGACCGCCGCCGCCGGGTGAGGGTTGCCGACGCCGAGTCGCTGCTCCGCCGATGGGCGGCCGTGTCCACACCCGCGTTCCGCGACGCGTACCGTTTCACGTCACCGACCCCCGATCCGGATGAGATCGCCGTCCAGCTATCGAAGCGTCTCGAGGGAATGGGTGTGGGTTACGCTCTTTCGCGTCTTTCCGCTGCCCGGTTCGTCGAACCGTATGCGCCGGCGTCCGTGGTCGACGTGTATGTGGATCGGGAACCGAGCGAACTGGAGGGGACCCTGGATATCTATCCGGTTGATCGGGGGGAGTCCGTGCGCCTGGTCAGGGCTTCGGATCTCGGGGTGCTGCAGTTCACGGAGGAGCGCGAGGGGGTGAGGGTCGTGAATCCGGTACAACTGTTCGTGGATCTGACCAACGCGCGTGGCCGGGAGGGGGATGTGGCAGAGCGATTGCTCGAGAATCAGTTGAGCGGGATTTGGAAGGGAGATGAGTAAGCGTGAGAACCAGGTCGGCATATGGGTCTGAAGTGACGCGTCGCGCTCGGCGGGTCGTGGGGGATATCTTCGCGGCGCTCGGGGACCGAGCCGAGAACGCCGTGTTGATCGGCGGTGCGGTACCGGGGCTTATCGAAGAACGGTCGCTTCGGAATGCACCGGGACATGCGGGCACGACAGACGTGGACATTCTTCTGGATCCAGTGGCGTTCTCGATTCAGGAATACGAGACGCTCGCCGAGAGACTGCTGGAGAGGGGGTATCGCTATCGACTCGACCGCGATGGCAACGAGTTGAAGTTCAGTCTCGAGGTGGATGTTGACGGTCATTCCGTGGCCGTGGACTTTCTCGCCCCGCCAGTGCCCGGAAAGTCGGGATTCCGCGTGCCGATCCAAGCCGGGCTTCATGCCCACGCCCTTTCCGGTGCGCACGTCCCAGCGTGGTTCTCCGTAGACCTGACGATTGAAGAGGAACTTGTCCAGGGCGGCTACCTGCCCGTCCGAATTCGGCTCGTAGATGTGCCGGGTTTCGTGGTGCTGAAAGCGCTGGCTTTCGAGAATCGCCAAGCCTACAAGGACGCCTATGACCTTTGGTATGTCCTGGCTCACGCGAAGGAGGGACCAATGGGAATTGGGGGGAAACTGCTCCCCTACGCCGAGGATGCGGAAGTAGCCCGGGCATTGGAGTTCCTGCGAGTGGCATTCGCGTCTGCCGAGTCGGTCGGTCCCGTGGCAGTGGCACGGTTTCAGGAGACTGTTGGGAATGAAGCGGAGCGTGTAGCGGCGCAGGCATACGCTGTGGTGCAGTCGTTTCTTCGCGGGTAGAACCAGATGTAAAGCGAAGTTTACGTTTGGTAAAGTGCGGTTTACTCTACGCATGAATGGTTCGCCAAGCGACAATCACGTCCCGCCACCCCCAACCACCCCCAACATCTCCCCACGAATCTGCCGCCAGTCCCGATCCAGATCAACCGTCCGGGCCTGGATCCGAAACCCCTCCAGCCAGACTTCGGCCCTCAGCGGCTCTTCGCCCACCTGCGGGTAGAGCAGGATGCCCTCGTGCCGTGCCCCGTCCGGCCGCTTGGCCTGGCGGTTCCGCAGGTACGCGAGCAGTTGGTAGAGGTTGTTCGAGTGCAGCTTGCCGGCGCCGGGGCCGCGTCCGCGGGCGAGCGCGTCGCGGTAGAACTTCGTGTCCAGGATGATGCGGCGCTCGGGTGATTCGAGGATGACGTCGGCGTCCATGACGGGGATCCGGGTGCGGTCGGCGTCGGTCTTCCAGCCCGGGTCGGCCCACTGGATCCGGCGGCCTCCCGGATTCACCCGGTAGACTTGCTGCTCGCGCTCGTAGAATCCCGTGACGAAGTCCTCGAAGAGCCTCCACATGGTGGCCTTGTCGCGGCGGAAATCGCGGAAGGCGGTGCGGCCGGTCTTCTCGTCGACGACCGAACTCCGGTAGAGGAGCCAGCACACCGAGAGGAGGTGATGATAGACTCGGCGCTGGCCTCCCAGCTGGACCTGGCCGAAGGTGTTCCTCTTCAGCCGGACCTGCGATACGCCGTCGAGCCTTCGGTACGCGGAGCGCACCTCGCCGCGGACGGATCGGTCCAGCGTGATCCGGGGGCTCAGCAGGCTGCGGAGCGATGTGCGCAGGATGCGGTTGGGGAGGATGTCGACAGACAGCTCCTCGAAGTCGCACGCGGCCCGGGCGCGCGAGCGGAGTGCCCGTTTGGCCGTCTCGCTGACCGCCAGCTTGCCGCGAATGCCCGCGAGGTCCTCCCGCCGTTCCACGTACCCGCGGTCGATGCCGCGGCGGACGAGGTGGTTGACGCCGGTGGATAGGATCTTGCCGAGGAGGTCCTGCACGGTCGAGAGGTCGGCCAGGCTGGCGAGTCGTTTCGTGTCCCGCTCCTGCACATGCCTCCACGCGTAGCAGAGGAGGTAGTAGACGTTGAGGATCGGGATCCTGTCCAAGGTCAGGCGTCGTCTGTGAGTCTGTCCACTTCCTTCTCGACGTCTTCCGGCGAATCGAACCAGTACTCGCGGAGAAGCGGGGCGATCTGGGTGGCCACGATGCGCCGGTACCAGTCTTCGGAGAGCTCGTCGCCGTCGTCGGGGACGAAGTAGCTGTGGCCGACCTGGAAACCGCGGCCGAGTTCCTTGTCGTCGCGAATGGCCTCGTTGAGCTTGGCCATCCGGTCGGTGATGCGGCGGGCAAGGTTGGCAGGCGCGTCCCTCGCCATGAGGTGCTTCTCGAACGCCGTTCGGCCGTAGTCGGTCCCGTAGGCCGGTTCCAGGGTCTCAAAGGCGAACCGTCGGCGTAGCGCGTAGTCGACCAGGGCCAGCGACCGGTCGGCAGTGTTCATCATGCCGAGGATGTGGACGTTCTCGGGGACGTGGAAGCGCGCCTCGGAATAGGTGAGGGAGACGGCGTAGTCCTCGCTCCGCTTGTCGTGTTCGATGAGCATGAGGAGCTCGCCGAAGATGCGCGACAGGTTGCCCCGGTTGATCTCGTCGATGATGAAGACGTGGGGCGTTTCCGGGTTGTCACGCGCGCGTTCGCAGAAGCGGTGGAAGACGCCGGGCTTGCGGGTGAATCCGCCCGTCTCGGTGGGGCGGAAGCCTTCGACGAAGTCCTCGTAGGCGTAGGACTGGTGGAACTGGACCATCTCGATGGGGTCGTCGTCCTTGTGGCCGATCAGGCACCAGGCGATCCGGCGGGCGATGAAGGTCTTGCCGGTGCCGGGTGGGCCCTGGAGGATGAGGTTCTTGCGGGATTTGATGGAGGTGAGGAGGCGGTTGAAATCGTCGGGGGGGATGAAGAGGTCCTGGTGGGCGTCGGTGGGGAGGTAGGTGGGTGGGGGTGGTTTGGAGTTGTTGAACGACCAGAGGATTTCGACTGGGGTCGTGTCCTTTTTCTCCAATGGTGTGGCTTCCCCGGCGTATTCGAACGGACTTCTCTTCGCCGTACGCCAGAACACATGAATCCGCCGTCCCTGCTCCAGCAATTCTCTCACGCGTGGCAAGGCGAGGTGGGAGCGGCGCTGGTGGTACCAACGGAGACGCTTCCCTTCCCAACGATTGTCGTAGTCGTGACCAGTGTTGCCGGCCGTGCCGACGTTGGCGAAGATGAAGAACTCCCCGTCATGCTTGAGGACGCCAGTGTTCCACTTGCCGCCCGTGGCTGCGGCGGACCGGACGACCATCCGCTGAATCTCTGGACGCGTATACTTCTTGCCGGGGATGAACCTGGGCACGAGACCCCCCATACAATCGTGAGAAAACGGCCTATCGCGAAGACGATAATGTACTAGGATAGGATACGAAAAGGGGACCTGTTGTCCGCGATCCTGTACACTGCTCCATCCGGTGGAGCGCTCAGTCGGGTCGGTTAGGAAGTTGCCCGGCGCTTGCACCGAGACCAGGTTGCTCCGGTCGGCGGAAGTGAACCTGAGAGCGGGGCCAAGAGAGGTGGGGTTGGGGGGTCCGTCGGGCAGAGGTGCAGATTCGTAGAGCGCGTCATCGATTTGGCGGGGAAGGTGTAATGTCAGAATTACATTATGTCAAGTGTAGTTGACATGCTGGGATCTCCGTCCAGAGAGAATGGCGGTCGATGACCGACATCTTCGACCGCGAGAAACGAAGCGAGATCATGTCCCGCATCCGGCACCGCGACACGGAGCCGGAGATGATCGTTCGCAGGATTGCCCACGGACTCGGGTTCCGGTTTCGCCTCCACCGCAGGGATCTTCCCGGCTCCCCGGATCTCGTGTTTCCAAGGCGCCGGGCCGTGATCATGGTCCACGGGTGTTTCTGGCACCGGCATCCCGGCTGCAAGTACGCATCAAGCCCGAAGACGCGTGTGCGCTTCTGGGAGGATAAGTTCGAGGGCAATGTGGTTCGGGACCGGCGGAATGAGGGTGCCCTGCACGAGCTCGGCTGGCGGGTGATGGTGATCTGGGAATGCGAGACGAGGGATCGGGAGGCGGTGGCGGAGCGGATCGTGGGGTTTCTGGGGGGTGGGGATGGAGGTTAGTTCTCCCGCATCCCGACGCTTTCTGACCGCCTAAGCCATTCCGATTTGTTGAGCGGCACGCGGGACATTCTGTCCGCGATCGACTGCGCTATGGACTGGGCGAACTCGGGCTTCAACTCTCCCACCCACAAGTATTCCCCGCCATCGACATCCTCGAAGGTGAACGCCTGATCCGGCCCGCTTCGGTTTGCAACCACGCACTGCAGTGCTGGGTCGGGCTCAAAGGTGTGTGTACGCCACTGCGATGGATGCATGGATATGGTCATGCGCCGGTATTGGTCTCGGCCAGTCGGAACGACGACCTGTGGCGTATTCTCGCTCGGGTCCCTGAGAGGTAGGAAAACGAACGCTGACTCTTCGGTCAAGCGGACGCTGTCGCAGCTTGGTGTGACGCACAGAAGAACCGTGCCATCGTCTCCGGTCTCCCGAACCACGGTCCCTATAGACAGCTGCCGCGCAGTATTCGCGACCACCTGCCGAAAGTCCATTGCGGATGCGAGACGGCGATCGAGTTCTCGGCTGTTGTCAGCGCCCCCTGAGAATCCATGCGACAGAAGAAGGTATTTCCTGAGACCCAGGGGTCCGGGGCGCTCCTTGAGTCCGTGTTTCAGCATCTCCAGCACCTTGGGTACCGGGGCTTCGTGTCGATTACTGAATGACACCGGTGCACTACCGAAACGGTCGGTCATCCATTGCTCGATCGCCCCGATTCCAGCTGGTCTCGCGGTCGCAACCGCGTCGTCCATGATCCCGTGAAGCTCGCTCGCGATCTGCTCCACCATGTGCTGCTCAGAATCTGTAGGCCGCAGCAGGCAGGCCCGGTGCGCCAGGAAGGCGGGGTCGAGGTCCCGACCGAAGCGCTCCAGCACTCGGTGAACGTTCTCCCGTACGGCGGCCAAGGCGATCAGAACCAGGCTTGGCAGGAGCCCCTCGACCATGTCCGCGAAGTCGCCGATGAGCCGGTGGGCCAAGTCTTCTTCCGCGACGATGGCGCTCCTTTCGACAGTACGAGAGTCAGGCTTGGCGTACACCACGATCCGGCACGCTCCGAAGTCAATCGTACCGTCGTCGCCAATTGACGCTGCCCGGTCGCGTGCGTTAAGGTCGCCGAGGCAATCGGCTATTTCGTCGCGAATCGACGGATGGTCGGGCTCTCCGGTATAGAATGCGATCAGGCGAAGTCGATGCGGCTGATCCTCGCCCAGGATCCTCGTCAGCAGTGGTAGCGCGTTCGCACGGGTCGTTCGACTCAGCTGCCAGTCCAGAATGACGATGTCAGCCCGAGCGACGGCCTTGGCGATATCTTCATGGTCCTTCTGCCCTTCCCGGGGCGAAACCACACCGCAGACCATGCCGTGGTGTGCAAAAGACCGTGTGATGGGGTCAACCCTGATGAGCCTGGGTGGCGCAAGATCCAGCTTCTCCGAGGTCGGCGCACGCCGCGAGGGCACAACCTGTTCAGGTTCCTCTAGCTCGCCATGGATGTGCGGATCTGCGGAGACGGAGAGCTCGTCGTCAACGAGCACCGCCGTCAGGAGGAAACGCCGGGCGATCTTTCGACAGTGTTGCGCGAAGCGATCAGCCTCCATCGGTGTCGTCCTTGGTCGGCGTGATCAGGAAGGTCGCGCCCTGTCCTTGGCCACTCGCTTCGAGAACCAGGTCATAGCCCGCCTCGCGCAGTGTTGCCCTCGATATGTGCAGTCCCATGCCTCGGCCCCCCGGCTTCCGCGTGAACCCGATGTCGAAGATGTCGTCCCGGTCGCGGTCATGGATTCCCGGACCCGAGTCCGAAATTCGGAACGTCTTTCCGAACGCGTCGAGTCGAATCCGGCGTTCGAGGCACTCGTTCTGGCCGGCGAGCCAGTAGATCGCATTGTCCACCAGGTTCACGTACACGGGGTAGAAGGAAGACGGATAGCCCCGAACGCTGGCGCTGGCGAACGCATCGGTTCTGGTCAGTTCGATGTTGTGTCGCGCCAACCGCTGGCCGAACAGGTTGGTTAGGAACTCGTGGATTTCCCAACCGTGGATGACCACCGCCTTCCGGTAGAGCCTCCGTTGGAGCGGTGTGAAGAGAGTGAGGTAGCCGTCGAGATGGTCGAAGCTGCCGCGGATGCCCCGATACAGTGACATCAGTTCCTGGTTCGCATCGGCCCAGGCCTTGAGACTGCGGAGCCCCAACCGGACGGAGCGAATGGCCGCGCCGAATTCGTGGCTTATGATCTCTATGGCCATGCCGAGCTGGGCGAGCTGAAGGTCGGCGGCGGCCTGTTCCCGTAGCGTGACGTTGCTCTGTTCCACCGCTTCGAGCTGATCGACCAACGAAGAATCGCCCTTCGGGTCGACGGATGCCAGCTGAGATCGCAGGGCGTCGAGTCTGCGGGTGGCATCTTCGAAGGCCTTGCGGATCGGCGCTTCCAGGGCCGAACGCTCCTCGATCAGTCGCTGGTCGTCCATGCCGGCAAGATCCCGCCGAGCGAAATCGGCCATCGCGTCGCGAATCGTAGACTCGACGTCCCGCGCGCACTGGCCTGCGATCGTGCGGGTGCCAGTCAGGATTTCTTGGGCCGCCTGCTCCACATCCCTGCGACCAGCCTTCGTCTCCCTCCGCGCTGACTGTCCGAGCTCCTTGAGAGTCGACTCCATCCGGTCTCTTGCGCTGACGTCAACCCCCGCGTTAGTCACCTCCTTGGTCACGATGCTCTCGATGGTGTCGCGGATGTCGCGGACGCTCACGACGAGGTCTTCGAACGCCTCCCGATAGTCGCCCCATTCCCTCTGCAAGGCCCGGCTCATGCCGATTCGGGGCTTAGAAACCTGGTATCGGGCCTCCAGATCCCTGAGGCTTCTCTCTGCTTCCCGTTCGATATCGATGATCCGCCTGGCGGCCCTGGAGCGGTCCGAATCGCGGCTTGCTTCCCTTACGCGCTCCTCGGTGTCCACACCCAATTCCATAACCTTCTCAAGCGGCTTCTCTTTCTCCATCCGGTCGAAGAACGCGGTCAGGTCCTTTCGGAATTTGGTGCGCTTGGCGGTGACCATTTTGGAACGGGCACGCAGATGCCGCTCGGCCTCTTCCATCTCGCGCTTGCGACCCGCGAACCGCTCGCCGTGGACTCCCTCCTCACGGAAGAAGTGGGCGGCGACCTGCACGAGGAAGCTCTTCAGGATTCCCCGCAGATCGCGGTAGGCCTTGTTCTCGCGAAATCCCTCGCGACCTGCCTTCTCGCGAAGCCGCGCATTGTGGGTAGAGTCGACTTCGACGACACCGAACATCTGCCGGTAGGAGAAGTAGTAGTACGAAGCACTCTTCGTGCGGCGGAGTTCGATTTCCAGCCAATCGTAGTCCGTGTTGCCGTAAGGTTGAATGCGTACGCCGTCCCGATAGATGTACAGCCCACCGATCTTTCTCGTCTTCGAAAGCACGCGGCCATGCTCTTCGGGTGGTATCGTCGAATGTCTTGCCAACCCTTCGACCGCGGCAAACCTGATGCGGAACGGACCGCAACCCGTCTTCTTTCCCTTCCCGCCACTCCAGTGGATCACGTGGTCATCCTCGACCTCGCCGTAGATGGACACGCTGCCCTTGAATTGGCCGTACTCATCGAATCGTCCCCAGACCTGGTGATCGGCGTTCTCGTACTCGTGCCTAGTGAAGAACTCGCTCTCGCCGATCAGATCCTCGGAAGTGCCGTCGGTCTGGTGGTCGCGGAAGGAGGTGCGGATGACTGGGCTTCCTCGGTCCGCAAATGACGGAGTGGTAAACCCCAGGAGTGCCTTCTGCAGCGGTGGCGCCACGTCCGAGTCCGGTTCCCCGGCGATGTCGTGTTCCAGATTCGGGGACGCGGGGAGAAGGTAGAAGTGGGTACCGTGACCGTCGGCGAGGAGCGTCGGCTCTCCCAGGTACTCGGCCATCTCCAGGGGATCGACCTCGAATTGTGCAAGCTCGGTCTCAATTCGTTCCCACTCACTCTCGTCCACGCGCTCGCGCAGGTATTCGTTCCGGCGTTGGAAATCGCCAACCATGTCGGCGACGTCCTCACCGTTGGGCAGTGTGCCGCCCGGGAACGTCCGAAGCGGTATCCTGATGTCCTGGAGGTTCAGTTCAGGACACTCGAAGACGCGCCAATTCAGGAAGGCGGCCGTCAGGTCGGACAACGCGCCGTCACTCCAGGCGCGAGTGAGCACCAGCAACTGGGGAGCGATCGTCGCGATGGCGAGGCGGCCGATGCCTTTCTCGCCGAGGACGGGCCGGGCGCGTGTCGTGGACTTCGGAAGCCGGCTTTCGGCGCGCTTCCGCTTGACGCTGGTCTCGGTCGCGATCGTGAGCCATCGGTCGACGAATTCGTCCCTTTGCATTCCCAATCCGTCGTCCCGGAGCACGAAGAGCCCATCGCGCCGGTAGTAGTCCACTTCCACCCGGTCGGCGTACGCGTCGTGCGCGTTCTTGAACAGCTCGCTGATGGCGGTCGGAATGCCGGCGATCTGCTGCCTCCCCAGCATGTCCAGCGTCCTGGCTCGCGCCCTGAAGCTGACTTCCATCGCCGCTAGTTGAGGCCCGCCTCGGCCAGGTGTCTGTCAACGTGGCGGCCGATGACGGTGGCCAACCTTACCGGCACGGCGTTGCCGATCTGCCGGGCCATCGAGGTCGGGCTGCCCGAAAAACGAAATTCCATCGGGAACGTTTGAAGACAGGCGGCCTCACGCACACTGATCGCACGATCCTGCTCGGGGTGACCGAAGCGGCCGTTGGAATAGCTGATGCATCGGGTGGTCAGTCCGGAGGCCGGCCGGTCCCAGGACATGCGGCCATACACGTCGCTGTACCCGGTTGCGTCCTCGTGGCAAGTGAGTTGGAGGTTCTTCGGCCAATCGCGGTTGCCCCCGCCCTCGGGAGTCGCGCGGATGCGTTTCAGATTGAGCGCGGAGAGGCGGGCAGCCCGGTGGTCGGGGGTTTCGGGGTCCGTTTCACCGGCGGCAAGCTTCGGCAGCTCCCCGATCCAGTCGCGTACCGTGGCGAAATCGGGGTTGTCAGTTTTCGGGCCGTGCGTCTCGTCGGGGAGATCCAGTCGGCCATGTCGGCTCGCAAGCAGAAGGAATCTTCGGCGACTCTGGGGTATCCCGTACCGCTTGAGAGACACGGCATCATGGGTCGGTTCAGTATACCCGGCGTCCTTCAATCCCCGAAGGAACCCGCTGAGCGGCTCTGAGTCGGGGCACACGTTCTGAATCCCCGGAACGTTTTCCACGAACACGATGTCGGGCTCGCACCTACGTATGAGGCGAAGGAACTCGAGGAGCAGCGGCACCCGCTCGTCCTGGTCCGGTTTGGGGCGGGTGGTATTCTGCTTGGTGAACGGCTGGCAGGGGGCGCATCCGCAGAACAGCACGGGGTTAGGCCGCTGCCGGTCGACGAGCTCGCGAATCGAATCTTCGTCCACCTGCCGAATGTCCTTGGACACGAAGGTGGCTGACGGAAAATTCCGCTTGAAGGACTGCTCTGCGTCGGCGTCCCAGTCGAGGCCGAACACTACGTCCATCCCGGCGTCCTGAAAGCCCCGGCTGGCCCCGCCGCAGCCGGAAAAGAAATCGAACACCTTCACCGTCAGGTCGGGGGCAGCTTCGCCGTTGGTTCCGGAATCGCTGTCTGGGTTCATGGATGGGTTGGTAACGAGGGCGGAGGAGCGGGACCAAGCCACGTGAGAAAGGGAACCGAAGTGGGGAATTGGGTCAAGCGGGTTAACCCCCTTTCTTCCCGGATTCAAGAATGTAAACTCTGGCTTACAGTATGTCAAGTAAAGTTTACCATCTATCCCCCCACCCCCATCACCCCTTGAACACCTGCTCCCGATGATACTCCAGGAACCGCCGATGCGGCCGGTAGATCTCCTGCTCCGGCACTCGCAGCCGCCGGTCGCGGTTTACCAGCGAGAGCACGTTGCCGGGGACCGCGTTCCTCTTGAACAGCAAGCTGTAGTCGTCGTCGATCGAGATCAGGCCGCGGTCGAACATCCAGTGAAAGGTGGAGCTCAGCGCGACGCCGTTGCGGAGGCTGTCCGGTCCATTGGCGTGCACGGGACGGATGTGTGCGGCCTGGGCCTCGGCCCGCCCGCCGCCGTTGAGGATCCTGAGGCTGCTGATTGCGCAGGTGTTGTCGTAGGCCCGCTTGATCCCCGTGGAGAACACCCGGTCGCGAAAGGGTCTCCGTGAGAGTCGGTCGATGATGGGACGGTCCGTCAGTTCCAGCCGGCCCGGATTGGGGTGAACGCCTTCGTGGATGCCGAATCGGTCGCGCTCGGCGGTCCCGGACTCGAACCCCGCAGCCAGGATCATGCTGTACTCGGCATCCGCCAGGAGCCTGACCGAGCGCCCGAACTTGCCCTTGTTCACCGAACCGTCTTCCTTCCGCAGTCCGCTCTCGTAGAAGAAGCCGTCCTCGCGGAAGGGAACCGGACGGTCGAATTCCAGATAGTCCTCCACGTACGCGTAGTAGTGATCGGCTCTGCGCGGATCGCCATCGACGCGCACGATCCGCGCCGTCGCGAAATACGACTGGCGCCCTCCGCTGCTGGACAGGTGGGCGCTGGAGCGGCGAGGCTCGTAGTAGACGATCCAATCGCCGAGAGCGGCCCGCGCCGCGTTCAGGTAGGTGCGCGGGAAGTGGTATCGCTCCTCGGGGAGGTCGTCGTAGGACGGATCGACCTTCGTGGTCAGGACGGCTTTGGGCATGGCCGGTTCAGGCTGAGCCCCACGGGGCAGGGAAGCCCGGCTCGACTGGGCCGATCAGGTCGTCCGCAACGTCCGTCTCGACTGGGTTCCGGCAGATCCATATCCGGCACTGGGGAGAGTCGGTGCCGGGGCCTGGCCGAAACACGAAGATCGCCAGCGCGCCGGTGTTGTCGGGATCCCGCAGGGGGGACGAGGTGCCGAGATTGGTGATGCGTACCTCGGCGCTTGGTGCACCGAAGAGGCCGTGGCCGGTGTGTGGTACGGCGCGGACCCGGTCCTCCCGGTCTCCGTGCGAGTCGATCTCGATGTCGAATTCGATGGTGGGCGCGCCGGCGGCGTCGGTGAGTGACGGGAACGCGGGTTTGAGCAGGGCTCTCGGGATGCGGGGGCCTGGCCGACGGGTCTGGGTGGCTGAGGTCTCGGGGCCGGAGAGGAACTTGGCGTGCCAGATCCAGTTGGCGCCGATCCAGTTGGCGATCCAGTGCCTGAGGCGCGCGGTTTCGGGCGGGCTGGGTTGGGGGGTGGTTTGCATTAGCTGGTCTCCGGGTTCGGGCTGGGTTAACCTGGTGGCGGGTGGCGGGGGCGCAATGGTGGGGCTGTGGCCGAAGCCGCCGGCATGCGCACAGATCCCCGGGCTGGTCCGGCTGGTCACTACTCCCGTCCTCATCCTGATTGTTGCCGGAGCAGATCCATGAACCTCCCTGCCCTCACCACGGTTGACCGGTTCCTGCAACCCCTCGTCGGCAGCACCCTCCTGTTGGGACTCCTCCTCCTCTGGCAGGGCACCTATGACGAATCGTGCGTAGCCCTCGCATCGCCGGCTCTGGTCTACTTCGCGATACTCTACGGGCTGCTGGAGTACCGGCTGGAGCGCAAGCGGTTCGCTGTCGACTACTACCTGGATCGGCAGTCCTCGTGGCGGAAGCGGTTGCGGGGGACGTGGCTGCCGGTGGTAGTCAGCATGATCACCGCACTGCCGCTGGCGGTCTTTCTGGTCATCTTCGCGGCACTCTCTCGGCCCACCGACTGGCTGTTTCTGGCGGCGGCGGCCGTAACGGCGCCTTTCCTGTTCGATGGCATCTCGCGGTGGCCGGGGCGTCACTTGAGGCGCGACGCCGGTGCGGGCGGCCGGGGGTTTGCGGTCGCGGACATCCTCAGTGCGCGGCTTGCGGGCTGGATCTTGCTGGCGCTGGTCGCCGTCGCATACGTCTACTTCAACTACATGGTGATCGGCGGTCCGCCGTACATCTATCCTGATTCCCTCCAACTGACGGTGGAGGCATTCACAGCGGGGGTCCGCTCGGCGTGTCCGGTGGTGGACGACGGGCTGCGTGCGGCGGCCGCGCTCGAAGGTTCCTCGTGGTACGTGGTGACCCGTGCGGCGACTGCGTCGTGGACGCCGGACGGGATCCGGGTGGTCGTGTGGATCGGATTCTTCCTGAACGCGGCGCTGGCGATCGCCGGGTTCGTCCGCGGGCTCGAAGGCTGCATGCTGGCGGCGTGGCGAATCGGTGCTCGGAATCGTGAGCCGTCGCCCGAAACCGAAAGGGGAGTGACAGATGTCGACCAAGAAAGCGAATGACTTGGATGCGGGCCGGGAGACTTCCCAGGCGGGACGGAGGGCGTGGGGTCGGCGGGCGATGCTCGCGCTCGTTCCGCTGGCGGTGTTGGCGGCGACGGGCCATCAGGTGCTGCAGTTACGGGCAGAGGAGCGCTGGCGCGAGTTCTCCGTGGAACTTCGCCGGACCCCGCTGCCGGAAACGCGCCAGGCCATCGACGCGGGAGTTGAAAGGGCCTTCGCGCCAGTCTACGCCGCGATCCCTCCGCTCCTGGATTGGCACTACTCGTTCTTCGGACAGTATGCAGAACTAGGTCTGGCGCTGACCGGAAGACTGGAAGGAGAGATCGAGTCGCGGCTGTTCGGGGAGCTGGAGGAGGGCATTAGCCTCGTCGCCAATGACGTCGGCCGCGTGATGCAGGAGGAAGTGCTTACCGAGATCGAGCGCTGGTTCGGCCGCGAAGTGGCGGCGCTCCCGCCCGGGTTGAGCGGTAGGGGCAGGCGCGCGCTGGAGACGCTCGTGGAGGACGCCAGGGGTCATTTCGTCGTGGCCATCGGTCCGACGGCTGTCGGGGCCGCGGTGGCCGGCGTGGGAACCTCGGTCGGTGTGAAGACACTCACAACCAGGCTGGCCACCAAGCTGGCTGGGGGTGCGGTGCTCCGGACGACCGGTGCCGTACTGGGGCGTACGATAGGGGTGATTGTGGCTGCTGCGGCGGGGATCGGTATCGACATCGCGCTTCGCGAGCTGGACGAGTTGCTCAACCGGGACGAACTCGAACAGGCGTTGACCGCACTGGTGGACGAGGAGCGGGAGAGGGTGAGGGCCGCGATGGGGGGAGCGGTTGAGGAGGTGAAGGTAACGGCGCTGGGGGAGTTCGTGCCGTCGCGGTTGCGGTAGGGTGTAGGGGAGCGGTGGTGGGGAGCATAATGTAAAGGCGGGTTCACATTATGTAAGCTAAGCTTGACTTTTTTGGTTGTCACCAGTGGGTAGAGTGGGACGCCTTCGTCCTCCGCGCCATATCTCCACGGTCAATCGAAGTGGTAATCCCGGGCCCGCTGGATCTCGTCGCACGGTTGTTCGTCGGCGATCAGGTACAGCTGATCTCTCGCTCGGGTCATTGCCACATAGAGGCGGTCGAGGTTTAGTAGCCGCGCCTCCTGGTTTTCTTCTCCCATCGGCGAAGTCGGCTCATTTTCGGCGACGGGCATCGCCAGCTGTCCCGATCCACTGTCCTTCGTGTCGATCGGGAACCGGGATTGGCCGAGTCGAGGAATGAAGACGGCTCGGAATTCCATGCCTTTGGCGCGATCGAAGGTGCCCACGCGGACACCATCTGCGAGCGGACCGTCACGCAAGTCCACCAGGTTTACGGATGGAATGTTCCTACTCCCCAAGGCCTCCATCAGACGGTCTGCGTCCTTGTTCCTCAGGACGAGGACGCCGATCTCGGTGTACTTCAAGCCCTCGTTCTCGACGAGATGGCGAATCCGTTCCAGAATCACCGCGGATTCCTTACCGCTGGTAACGACCAAGACAGGGCGATCGCCTTCGGCGCCTTCGAAGCGGACAGCGTCCACGGCTCCGTCATCGTTGGCGTCCTTGCTGATCATCGCGTCGCCGCGCACGGCTTGAGCGGCTCGGAATATCCTCCTTGAGTTCCGGTAGTTGACGTGAAGGCTATTTGAATTGCCGCTGAAGTTCAGGTTGGCCCACACCGGACGAAAGCCACCGGGATAGATGCGCTGAGCGGCATCGTCCAGCATCAAGAGGCTATCTGCCCTGGGTTTCTTCCAGGGGTTCCCTGCGACGAGTGCCCGAACGAACTGGATTCCCACCAGCGTCAAATCTTGGGCCTCGTCCACGACCGCTGCTCGATACCTTGGTTGGGCATGTTCCCGAGCCCGGTTGCGCGCTTCCACAAGCCGATCAGCGAAGTCGATGGTTCCCCGCCGCGCCATCTCCCGATCCCAAGCCTCATGCAGGCGCCAGCATATCTCCCTGTCCGGCTTCTTGAAGGATCTTCCCCGGCCCAATCGTTCGAACCGACCCGTATCCAAGTATTCCTCCTTACTTGCATCCCGCCCCTTGATGATGAGCCGGACCTCTTCCCGCAAGTAGTCGCGGTCAAGCCGTGCACGCATGTTCAGCGGAACGGTGCTCTTGTAGGCCGTTTCGAACGCCTCGTCCACGGCGTCGAGGTTGAGGGGGCGTCGATCGAATTGGAAAGCGAGCTTGTCAACGTTGGCGAATTGGACATTGTCGGGCGCATCGGGGAATCGCTGGAAGAGAGCGTTCATGTGGCTGCAGAGGGATCGGCTGAACGTCGTCACCAGGATTCTCTCCGCGCGATAACGGTGACCGAGTACGGCCGCTCGGTGCAGCGCGACGACGGTCTTTCCCGTACCTGCGGCTCCCCTGACTCTTCCCAATCCAGCATGATAGCGGCGTTTCACCAGCTTCCGCTGTTGTTCAGGCAGATATAGGGTCCACTCCTCGAAGTCAGCTGGAGGCACGGCCACGTCATGATCGTCTGCTGACTCTGGGCGAGCCCACAATACACCATACGCGTTGAGGTCCGTGTAGTGACCTTGCCGACGAGCCCAATCATACATGGGGTCATGGTGCCCCATGTTCAGGAGTCCGACGCGGCTTGGACGGATGCCGTTGGGTTCCACGGCGAGGATCACTCGAAGTTCCCGTGACGCCCGGATGGAGCAGTGATTCTGTCTCGCCCCCGACCCGAGCCGCTCGAAATTGAGGCCCGGATGATGAGGGTTGACGAGGAACTTCTCGACGGCGGTGACGCAGCGTTGACTGTCCTCCGGCTGGAAACCCCAGGCCAGGGGGTTCTGGGCCTTCCGCTGGTAGTTCTTGCCGTACAGAATCTGCATCAAACCTCCTTGCGATCGGGGTCTGTCCTGCTCAGGTTGGGTTCGTTCCAATACCGAAGTGTAGCTGCGCCGGTCCTCTGGACAAGGGAACATCTGAGCCGATGCGGCTCTTGGGTGATTCGAGGATGACGTGGGCATTCTGTAACGGAGATCCGCGGACGATAGGGGGCGTCTTCGGCGTAGACAAAGACAGTCGCACACGGTGGCAATCGAAAAACGGTTGGAGGAGAGCAATCACCTCAGCCTCAGCAAGCGATGTGGATCTTAGCTGATCCCCGACCCCACGCATGCAAAACCGAAGTAGACAATGGACCCGGGGCCGGTCGCGGACCCATAAGCGCCCCTTGGAGCGAGGTCACGACCGTGGAAAGATAGGCAGGAGGAGCGAATGGGCCAGTCCCGGACGACCGGTTTCACAAAGACAGGAGACACCTCCGCGGCGCCCGGAGCTAGTGTGCCGACGCGGGTGAGGTGGCTCAGTGAGCGCAGCAGGACGTGCAGGCGGTGCACCCGCACCCATGAGCATGGTGGTGCGGCGCCCGACACGGTAGCCGGGCGACACCCCCTGCCACCGTTCGAACGTTGCGGGGTCCGGCGGATTCAGCCGAACGCTAGCGCAGGACCCGGCTCTCCAGAAGCAGCAGGTAACCCGTCGCGCGCCTGAGTCTCTCCCGACGGCCCTACATGAGTTTGACCTTGGGGCTGGGGTGCAGCGGGATGAGCCGGGGGGACTTCGCTCCGCCGGGTATGTAAAGAATACATGACATTATGTAAATGTCAGTTGTCATTTCCGGCACCTACTCGGGTGCATGGGGCTCGCAAGCGACTCCCGTACTTGAGACGATCCGCCGCAATCGGTAGGTTTTTCCGAGAACCTGCTGCGAAAGCGAACCCCGTATATTACCAAGTGTGATAGGGTGACACCGTCCATGGCGAAAGCCGTCTTCACCACGAAGGTTGATCCGTCATACGACGACGTTCCTTCCGACCGATACCACTTCCCGCGCACCTACCTCAACGCCGTGCGACAGGCTCTCGGCGACTGGATCGTCTACTACGAGCCCCGCCGGGTCAGTGCCGACCCGTCGGGGCATGGCGGGCGCCAGGGATACTTCGCGACGGCCCGAATCGTAAGCATCAGGTGCGATCCGCACAAAGATGATCACTACTATGCGGACATGGAAGACTATGTAGCATTCGACCGTCCAGTTCCCTTCCGTGAGAACGGCTGCTATTACGAAAGTAGGTTGCAGAAGGAAGATGGCTCGACGAACAAGGGCATGTTCGGTCGCTCAGTCAGGTTACTGGATGATTCTGAGTACTATCTCATTCGTGCAACCGGATGTGGGACTGAAGCCGACGAACCAAGGCGACCTGGCGCGCACACGAACGCACGGAGCGGCGGACCCTCGCCTGTCCGTTCTTTGTCTCGCCACATGGATAGCTTGTTTTTGCCTTTATCGGACCAACAACGCTCAATACTCCTCGATCAGATAGAAGCGCAACTTCCCGACATTGAGGTGTGGATCTACCCTGCTGCGCTTTTTTTGGACACACAGTCAGAACCACATTTGACGCTGGTTGCGTTTTCGTCCCTAGACGAATACCAGCGCGTGTCAACCCTCCGGCGGGTTCTTGCCAACTACTCGCCACCTCTGTCTGTATCGGTCTTTGCGTGGTTTGAGATACCGGAAGCACTCCAAGCGAAGGTCGAGAAGCGACACACTGTCTTGCGCCAGACGACAGGTCGGCATCGGCAATTGCGCGGCTCCAAGCGTATTGATACTGACTCGCAGCTGGTGAGTCCGACTGCATCGCGCCCTTGGCCTCACTACTTTCGACCCGACGATAGACCGTCCGTTGTTCCTGCACGAGTCCTTCGGGCTCTTTGGTTTTCGGAAAGTCCGACCGACGAGGTGAACGCAATAGCAGTCGGTCTCTCAGAACGCAATCGCCGCATCATCTTATGGCGTTTGGGAGCTATGGGACAACCAAGTCCAACCTATGCGTCCATCGCCAGTGAGTTCGGCGTTTCGCGCGCCCGAATCGGTCAGATAGTCACTCGCTTTACCGAGGAGGTGGCAGAATGGGGAATACGACTGCCATGGTCCGAATACTCGCTCGGTCAAGTCTACTTGAGAGGAGGCCTCGTACACGTCTCCGAGGCAAGCAAGAACCGACGCGTATCACTTGATGCCCTGGTAGCTCTATCGCGTTTGCGACTGCTCTCTCGCACCGTAGAATGGGATGCCCGCATTGATTCTTGGACAACTTCCCGGGGCAGGGAACAAACATCCGAATACACGCGTCGCCTGCAGTCATCGTTGGCGACAATTCGTAAACAGCACCGACAGTGGGGTGCGTTCAGGATAGATCTCCTACCCGACTCGTCCTTCACTCCCCGACCGTTACAGATTCGATTAGCGCTACCGAGGTCGGTCTCGAAATGGGCCATGCACCACGGATTAGCGGTTACACCAGAGACCAATTCAATGCTAACGCGAGCTGTACGAAAGGCCTTGGTCGCCCTCGGCACTGTACAGCTGGGTGCGCTACACAGTGCCATCTCACTCTACTCAAGATTCGATATCCCTCCGATGGAAGACTTTCGCACTATTATCTCGTGTCATCATTCGTTCCAAATCGACGGTACCGATGGGGTCTCATCCGTGGCGCGCCTTGACCCTGCCTCAGTCCTGACCGCCGCTGAACGCGCCGCTCTGGCTGTCCTTTCGGACCACGGGGGCATCGTAGACCACGACGCATACACACATCACATGCTTGAGGCCGGTTTCGGCAGGGAATTGGCGGGAGCCGTGCTTCGAAGTCCTTTTATTGTTCGCCTGGAACGTGCGGTCTACGCTCTGCTAGGGAGGAAAGTGGAGCTGTGGCAGATTCGTGCGGCACGCCATGCCCGTATCGCTCGCTTTCGTCGTAGCTTGGTCAGATCGGTGGAGGAGGAGTCGATTCTGAAACTCCACTATCGGCTGACAAATCCCGCGGTGAGCGAGGGGCGTCTACCAATACCCTCGTACGGCCATCTGACGAACGGACGGTGGTCAACCCGATTTCCCGACGGAACCAGAGGAACTTTGGTCGTGCGTGACAGTAGCATTAGAGGACTCCGACCCTGGATGCGCCGCGCCAGTTTAGACGCTGGAGCTCAAATCTCCCTTGAGATCGATCGGAATGGGCACTCGATACGTGTTGCCCACATTCAATAACCCGTTTCCGGGGTTCTTGAAGCAAGTCGTGAGCGGACAAGCGCCTCAGTCACTTTGCCACCGCTACGACTGAAAGAAGCAATCAACGTATCGAATAGCTCTTC
The DNA here is from genome assembly GCA_026713345.1 of Gemmatimonadota bacterium. Classification (GTDB taxonomy): domain Bacteria; phylum Gemmatimonadota; class Gemmatimonadetes; order Longimicrobiales; family Gaopeijiaceae; genus Bin94. The sequence goes on from JAPOOQ010000552.1 coordinate 21,169, forward strand.
CTTGGTCTCGAGGATATCGTCGAGATCTTCTTCGATAGTGCCTTCCAAAGTGAAAGAGTGGACAAAGACCGTGCGCTTTTGGCCGATCCTCACCACGCGATCTCTAGCTTGATTGTTGAGCGATGGGTTCCACCATCGATTGACGAACGCTACATGATTGGCCTCGACAAGTGTCAATCCCTCAGAAGCGACCCGCATGGAAGCAAGCAATACAACTGCATCGCCGCCCTTAAAGTCCCGAATTGCTGCCTCACGTTCTTGTGAGTTCATAGATCCATCCAAGATCCGAAAGCCAATGCCGAGCATCCTTAACCGCGTGGCCAAGAGACGGAGCGGCTCTAGCAAATAGGAGAATACCACTGCCTTTTCACCAACGGTGCCCACATGACTCACAAGGTCAACGATTCGGTCGATCTTGACGCTCATGCCGCTCTCTGCGTCATAGTCGCACAGTGTCCGGAGACGACCAAAATCCGCCAGGGTGTTGTCTCCTTGACTAGCAAGCGCACGGCGATATGCCTCAGCCTGAGGCCCGAGCAGCGCTAGGCGCTCGTGTCGAATTACCACGGGCGGTAGTTCTGCGACAACGTCCGCCTTCTCTCTCCTCAGCATCATCCTAGCCGCGCGCGCCCGAAGAACGCTCTTCGGCAATGACGCATCGGTCCGGGTAAACGCATCACGATCGAGAAAAGCCAGTAGATTCACCAGGTCCTCTGTATCGCGCTCGAGCGGCGTTCCCGTTAGGGCCCATATGCGCTGAGCGCCGATTCGCCGCGTTGCCCGGCTCGTTAGCGATTCCCAATTCTTGATGCGATGTGCTTCGTCCAAGACGAGGAGATCAACCTGTGGTGCTGCTTCGGTTACGACCAAGTCCCGGACATCCTCATAGTTTGTGACAAGAACATGACACTGAGTCATCACAGATCGCCAAGTGTGTTTGTTACTCTGCTTGGCTGGGCCGCCCCGCATCACTACCAACTCGGGTGTCCACTTGGCAAGTTCATCGAGCCAGTTCGGTACTAGGGTCGCCGGCGCTAGCACAAGCGCGTTGCGTACCCGCCCGCAACCGACCAACGTCGTGAGGGCAGCGGCGGTCTGAAGCGTCTTTCCAAGGCCCATGTCATCGGCCAATAGTAAGCGCCGTGACTTGAGCAATCGCGCAACGCCCGCCCGTTGGAATTGGTATAGCGGGAGCGGTTCGCGCGCAATAAGGTAGGGCATGCACATTCGTCCCGCTAGGCGCCCAGTCCCCAACTGAGAGAGGCTCAACCGAACGCGAAAGCCACCTTGCCTCAGTCGCCACTGCAGCACTGCGTCACTATCCAGTGCTCGGTGAGCTGCATGTACTAGGCGATTATGAGTCCTCCGATTCGGGCGGGTGATGTGCCGCCTAGCTCGCTGAACCCTAAGGTGTCCTCCGTTGGCACCCACACCGACGCAAACATGCTCCCCACCGATGTCTGTGCCTGTCTCCCCAAAGAACCGAAGAACTACCACTCGGGCACGACCCCATTCATAATGTCACCCCAAAGGGCGTCAACATCCTCTTCCTCTAACGCAGGAAGAAGGAGATTGCGCCAACGACTCTGAAGGTCTTGAAGTCCTTCTTCACTCAGGGGCGCGAGGCGCGTTTGAAACCAGAGGACTTCTTTAGCCAAATTGATTGATGGCTTCCGGTCTTCGCTACGGATGCGCCACGCGTCGTCCCGCAAGCCAGGTACCAAAACCAAATTGCGCCAAGGAGGCGTATGCAGTTGCCAGGATATCGACGCCACCGGACGCAGGCTCTCTCTGAACGACTCAATGCCTTGTGATGCGCCGTCGTCCAGGAGATCACGAGCCAGTTCCGCCAGAAGCTCCTGACCGATTGGCCAAAAAAGTGCTGAATCTGAGCCCTCAGTCTCGTGGAGACGCATGCCAGGAGGATCCTCCCGCAAGTCAGGCAGCAGCTCGATAAGTGCGTCCCAATAGCCAGCTAGCTCCTCATAGTAGCTATCGATTTCATCATCCTGGGGACGGAATCGAACGAACATCTTCAGGTTAGACCACTCACCGTTCTTTCGGAGCCGAGATGCTAGCAGCGTCCTGTTCATGGCATAGAGCGTCTCGAGGCTGGTAAAGAATGAATCTCCTGCCCTCAAGTTCTTCCCCTTCTTGGTCTTGACTCGCGGTGACTCTTGCTGATCTTCCACGGGAGACTTAAAGAACCCGTGGTCCGTTATAAGTCTTCTGGTTAGTATGGCGAACAGATCATCCTCATCCATGATGATGTTCGTGACCGCATCGGTTGGTTTGGCATATCGATTTAGGTTACCAAATAGCCGGCGATATCGCTTTAAGAAATTGGCCTCGGACTCTCCCTCCGACGGGACAACCACAATTACGGCGATCTTTTCGTCGCCAAAGCCAGCTGGCTTTTGTCGCCATGCCTCAGAATTCGGATCCATTAGCGTCTTGATTGCCGCCAACCTATGCTGACCATCCAGGGCGTAGTACTTTTGACGACCGTCAAAACGCAACACTCCGAATGTATCACCTAAGGGACCATAACCAGCAAAGATCTGCATCGACGGAACATCGCTGATTTCCAGGGGAATCCAATGCGGATCCCCTTCCAACGCGGCGACGACGATTGCAGAAAAAAAGCGATGTTCTTGGCGTGTGAGATACTGCACGATTTCCTTCTGGACACGCCCTTTCTCAAGGACGCGTTGAATTGCTTCATCGAGTGTATGGTTGTCCCATACTTTGTGTGCAAACTGAACGTCCTTCGCAGCGTCTCGCATAGTCATGCGAATCACGTAGTAGGTCCAACTTCCCATGCTGGCTTGGATGGCAGGATAGAGATTCAAGGTGTTCTCCGCGGAAGGGGGCGTCCTGCTGGGACTGGTGCGCCGGCAACAACCTTAATTGACTCACGGGAGTTGTCAGGTGGGCCGAACGCGGAAATCAGAGACTGCTCTATCTGTCTCGCCCTTGGCACGGTTGGGGCGGGTGAATAGCAGAAAAGCAAACTACCGGTACCGAAGGTCAGTGATAAATGTACTCGCCTTGTGAGGTGTTCACGCAGTCGCCGGCGCAAATCGCGCGTGTGGCCGACGTAGAGAGGAGTACGAAGTCGTTCCAGGACCCTGTAGCCTTTTAAAGGTGGACGGGCCACAATGAGATAGGCCCCTGGCAGCGGCGGTGCGACATCGACGCTGGGTCTGGTAAACGATAGTTCTGTCCAGTGGGTTTTCGGAATGTGGTCGCGGAGGTTGCGCCATACCTGGCGATCAAGACTCCAACCGTATCTCATGTGTGCCTCTCGGTACCCACATTGGTGGGATGGGTACTTGCTGATAATACCAGAATACTCTGCCTACACATTGCTCGAGCAGGGATGCAGGTAGCTGTCATGGTAGGTCGAGGGCGCTGTGATCGCAAGTGACCGGTGGTCAGAGATGACATATCGCACACCCTTCTGTCAGATCTGGAGCCGGAATCGGCTCCCTCCGCGGCTGGGCCGCGATCTCCTCCAGAGTCCTGCCATCCACCCAGGTGAACCCATCCTTCTCGTAGGCCTTTGCCCGTTCGAACCAGTCAGGGTGTCGTTCCTTCAACCCCTGCCACTCACCAATCTGCTGATAGAAACAGAAGTAGCACCCCGACCGGGAGCGCCATTCGTAGTAGCTGGGTAGACCTAAGCCAGATTCCTCCAGAATCATCTTGACTTCGTGAAGTCCGAGGCCGTCATCCTTGAATGGGTAGACCGGGATGATATTCGGCTGGTGGGAGATGACAGGGGGTTTCTTGGGTTGGTAGCCTTCTCGGTCCTCGTCCCCGCGGATCCCGATGTAGCTGAATGCCTTGTCCTCCCCCACATAGTGCTCGAAGGGTTTGATCTTTAGAACCCGGGTACACCACCGGGCCCGTGGACTCGGTAGGAATCCGCCGTACATTTCCGTCAACCAGATATCAAATGGGTTTCTGCCAGGCTTCTTGGCAACGCCGATCAGGTCCAGAGCGTTGAGGTGAACGATGGTCTGTCCCAGGATGGCTTCCAACCGCCGGAGATACTGATAGGTCTCCGGTAGTTCGCAGCCTGTATCGCAGAATACATACTCGACCTCCAGTCGGGGACACCGCTCCCGCATGTAGAGTGCCAGAGCAGCGGAGTCCTTGCCGCCTGACACGCTGACGAGGTGACGGTATTCCGAGTTGTTTCCGTACGAGGTCGCGTCGCTGAAACGAATCATGCCACATCCGATCGGGCTGAGTGTCGATTCCGGAGTTCACCGGCGATGGCAACGAGCTGGTCCGCCGCGTCCTGGCGTCCCAGAATGTCAGCTAGCTGTCCGGCCACTGTCCGAGCACGGGCCTCCATGAGCCTACCGAGCCCGTCCCTGAGTGCCGGATCCACACCCGAGGCACGGCTCAGCCCGATGACCGTGCTCTCGATCACATCCAAGGTTTGCCGAAGCTGGCGACGAAAACTGGAAACCACCGTGTCGTCCCACTCCTGGATCGGAAGGCCGACCAGGAGGGAAGAAAGGGCGTTCAGTAGTGCTACTTCGTCCCGGTAGGGCGAGCGCAAGCGACTCAACACGCCTTTTGTCACGTGGTCGGGAAGGTGCGGTGTGACCGACTTGGGGAAGCAAGAGGCCCACATGCGGGCCTGTGCGCGGACGTCCGGCCCCTCACTTCCGTTCACCGTGATTCCGACGCCGCGCGCCGCGAGCGCCTGTCGTAGCGATTGAACAGCCTCTCGCTGGAAGATGTTCGCAACCCCGTCGAGTGTTTCTTTAATACGCTTGGCGCCCCGAAGCAGTTCATCAGTCTCGTCCAGCGTCACACCGACTAGATGCGGCAGAGTTTCGACGAAGAGAGCCACGGGATCCTGGGACTTCAGCTCCTGGTCAAACGCTCTGGCCTCCCGCGACACATAGCGGGAACTGCCGACTGCGGCGGGGAGATCTTGGCGCCATGCGAGCACAGCTCCCATGCAGGCGCGAAGCAAATCCTGCTCCCCGCTACTCTCTCCGTTGCCAGAAAAGAGCTCAAGAATCCCGGTGAAGTAGGCCTTCTGCCTCGATGTCAACTCCAAGACATCGAGGGCGTAGTCGGTCGGATTTCGCGCGATATCCTCGATCACCGAAGGAAGAAGGTCGTCGACAAAGCGTCCTCGATGCCGAAGAGTCGCGGCCATCGGGAACACCTTGAAGCCTGCTGCGAGTAGGAGTGGCAGGAGCCCTTCGCGGACGCCATATGGTGGCTCCCTAAGCTCGTCCAACAGAGCCCGAAAACTCTTGTTTCGACCCGCCTTGGTGAAGAAGCCGCGAATTGTGGCCCATACTGCTCGAAGTCCTTGGCTGTCCAACTCCTCCGGATTCGCGAGCCTCCATGCGTCACCATCGTGCCGATAGAGCCCAGTCCGTAGGAAGACGCTTCGGAAGATTGCTCTGTCAGCGAAGTTGCCCTCGATACCGATGTCCTCTCTGCCGTAGCGCTCTAAGAGGCCGAGTTCCACCTTCTTTCGGGCATTTACGAGTACCGGCGAGGGCCTCCGCCGGACCACCATCTCGGAATGGATTTCCGGTGTCAATGGAAACAGATCCTCCATTGCCTGAGACAGGTAACGACGGAGCGACGAAACGCTATTGAGACCTACCCTGTGGCCCAGGTGGAACCACATGCTCCCATGACACTGGGGACGGACCACTCGGTCTACCAGTGGCTGGAGCCCAGTCCGCACATCATCAGTAAGGTGATCGAGTTCCACTCCGACGAGTGGATCGACACCGAGGAGCTCGGGGTCCGCCTGCATTCGCAGAAGGCACCACAGGTCCAGTGCCGCGTCTCGGAGCGAAGCGACCTCGGGCGCCAATGCGACAAGAAGCCGGGGATCTCGGTTTCCGCTTGCCAGCCTCTCTGCTTTCACCGTCTCCTCTTGGTCGGCTGGCAGCACGTAGAGTACATGCCCGTCGGTGCCAGGATCCCATCCACCGGCCAACTCCAACTGGTCCAAGTAGTTCTCGAGTCCGTCGACTGTCGTGTATGCGGCTTGACAGTAGCGTCTGATTCCGTAGCGGGCGTTGTATTCGACCGGTCGCCACACAGGCGGTGGAAACTCCCGCGACAGGAATTCTGCCAAGGCGAACTCGCGCGCGCCGCGTTCCTTCTCGTCCGCCAGTCTGCCGCGCAGATCGACATCTGTACCGTGCCACACTACAAGCTGATCTGAATGCTGCCGATGAACTAGCAAATGCCGACGGATGAGTTCCTGCAGGGCGGACGATGCCCTCGGCTCGTTCCAGTGACCGAGCGCGAACTCCACTTGGCCATAGGTCGCGCGTCCTCGCTCTCCGCTGAGGCCGAGGCTGAGCAGAAACGCAGCCTTGAGCGCTTCCTCTTCGACAGAATCAGCCGACACCTTACCAAGAGCGCTTTCCGCCTCAAGCCAAGCCCTCTGGGTGCCGCCCGCGCCCGAGTCCGTCCGGAAATCCCCTCGGAAGTACTCATATATAGCACTCGGCAAGACGGGCCTATCCAAGCGAGCCCATTGAAGGAATGAGAAGATCGTGCGCTCATTCTGCGCAACCCGCGCGGCCACCCTAGGCAGGAGGTGAAGGGTCGTGGGCGCGATAGGATAGGCTGCTTCGAGAACGGGGGCCAGACGCTCGCCACTGAGGGCGGGAAAGAGCCCCGCTCGTTTCGCTTCGGTGGCGATCCGTCCGAAATCCGTTCCGCATGGCTCCTGGGTACGCATCTCCCGGACCAGGGACCCGATCAGCTCATACAGCTCAACCGAGTCGTCCAGGTATTGGAGCGTCTCGAAGCGACCCTCGATCTTTGCCCATTCCCGGCGCAGCCCAGCGGTGAGTCCGGTGGCGTACCCCAGCAACGAGCGATGGAGGAGAAGTACCAATGAGACCGGCACTGTTCTGGCACGGCTGACGACCTCCGCGAGGACCTGAAGTACGTCCAGTTCCTCAGGTCGGCCCTCGGAAATCAATCCTTGGAGGTGACGTCCGAACTCATCCCAAACGATTACGATACGGTCTCGGCCACTCTGAGCCATCTTCTCCCCGCAGACGGTGAGAAGCCGACGAGTATCGCGCGAGTCTACCACCCGGAGAGAGTCGATGGTACGGGCTTGCCGGCCGAGTTTCACCCGCCGCATCGCTTCGAGAATGGCGGCCTTCAGGCCGGTCGGCGTGGACGGCAAGTGTCCATACAGTGGAACGAACAGTCCGCGTTTCGATTTCTCCCGGCGTTGCCGACTCAGGTCCGCTAAGTCCATGTCTATTCCAGTCAGCCGAGCCTCCACCCGCCGCAACATCTCTGCTGCTTCCGGCCGGTTCTCCACGAGGTGCCCAACATAGGCAGAGGCGATCGACTTTCCGGAACCGTAGGGCGCCACGACAAAGAGGGCGTTACCCTCCCGGTGCTGCACCATTGACGAGATCAGCCCGACCGACTTGGTCGTTGGACGAAAGTGCTCGACCCGTTCCGGATATTCGACATCCAACTGGATGTTTATGGACCGGAGGAAGCGGCGCTCAATCATATTGGCTACGCCACCTCAGCGAGATCGACCGCATCGTAGTACGCCACCATCCATTGGAGCCCGGGCTTCGGATCAATTCGGAGAATCCGCTCCCCTGCGTTCCCGTCAAGTCTCGCGAGCCCCTGGGATTCGTAGCCGGAAACCAGTTCGTACAGCGCCTCAGCTGTCAGACCAAAGATCCGGCCGGGCGCGTTCAGACCGTGTGTCAACTCCGTCAGGGAGCGATCGATCGACGGGGTTAGGGAGTTACCGCGACCGAATTCTTGGCCGGTAGTGGAGGCATATCCAAAGATCTCGTAGGGAATCGGCTTGAACCCCCGATTCAGATGGTAGAATCCAGTTTGCCGTGAGTGGACTAGTAGAGCTAGCTCACGCAGTGGGCAATCCATCGCGTCCTCCGGGTCTCCGAGCTTGCTAGGCATACTGACAGCGTAAGATCCAAGCAAGCAGCCCACGTCCCGCTCCAGAGTTCGTTGGGCGGGCATCCGGCTACCGACCGAGACTAGATGGCGGCGCAGAGCCTCGACACAAACGGGCCGTTCGAAGCGAGCCGCACTAAAGCGATTGAAGAACCAGTTCCAGCTGTAGGCATGCTCCGGGCAGTTGATCAGGCGAACATGGACCGCCCACCAGGTGCCAGGCATTAGGAAGTATCGGTCTCGTCTCCAGACCAGCGTGCCGAGTTCGGTCGGGCGTAGTATCCGGGTCCTCTTTCCCCAAGTCGGGTCCTTCTCAGCAAGACCGGTTGCGACCAGCCAGTGGTGGATTGCCTTTGCCATGTTCCTTCCGACACCGAGCCAATCCGCAAGATCTGCGTCCCCAAGTCGTGCCGGATCCTCTAGGACGAGACGAAGCCCCTTGAAGAGCCATCCGTCTCGGATCGCGAACGTTTGGTGTCCTCCAAAGCGCATCGGCAACTCCTTCAGGCTACCGCGAACCGGGACAGGCTCGCACGGACGGTCGAGATGGCTTCCACAGCATCGTTCACGTCCCGCATCGAGTTGAACTCGGAGAAGGCGAAACGCACGCTTGCGTAAGCGTCCGCCTCCGTGAGTCCCATCGCGCGCAGGACATATGACGGCTCCGGACGCTGGTTGGTACAGGCCGAACTCTGCGAACAGCACACCCCCGCTTGGTCAAGGCGGACTACGAGGGCCTCGCCGTCAACGTCGAGAAACAGGACGTTGGAGGTATTCGGTAACCGTTCGGCCAGGGCGCCATTGAACTGCTGAACCACGCCTCTACCGAGCAGGGCGCTCTCGAACCCGTCTCTCATATCCTGTGTAAGCAGCGAGATGGCACCGAACCGTGCAGTCCGGAGCGACAGTGCAACCCCGAAACCGACGATTCCAGGCACGTTCTCGGTGCCGGGGCGTAACGAGTGCTCTTGAGAGCCCCCGAAAAATAGGGGGGTCAGCAACCTGCGGTCCCGCGTCACCAAGGCGCCCACGCCAAGCGGTCCATGAACCTTGTGGGCAGAAACCGACATGAAATCCACGGGCACTTCCCTCAGGTCCACACAGATCTTTCCCACGGCCTGTACAGCGTCCGTGTGGAACAAGGCTCCCAACCCGCGTGCTAGGTCGACCAGGCGCGCGATTGGCTGAATGACGCCGGTTTCGTTATTCGCCCACTGTATGGACACGAGAGTTCGGCCGGGAACTATAGCGTCAGCTAGAGCATCTTCGCTCACGAGTCCGTTCTCATCCACCGCAACTGTCACTACCTCGTGCCCTGACCGCGCTAGCACCTCAGCGGTGGCAAGAATCGAGGAGTGCTCGATCACCGAGGTCACGAGGCGGTACCCCTTCATCGGCCCGCCGAGGAGGCTTTGAATCACCGAATTGTTCGCCTCAGACGCACCGCTGGTAAACAACACGTGCTCCGGTTGAGCGGAGACGGAGGCTGCAACCTGCTCGCGGGCCTCCCACAGCCGTGCTCTCGCCCGAGAGCCTACTCCATGGACGCTCGACGGATTGCCGTAGCCCTCGCGCATCACGCGGCCAACGGCGTTCGCGACCTCCGGAAGAACACGGGTGGTGGCGTTATTGTCGAGGTAGATCTCGCGAGGCTTCATGGGTTTTGGATTCGCTGTGGAAGGTCCATAGTCAGTTGATTGTGATTGGTCCTCGGGCTCTCGATTCGGTTCGCGTACGACACGATCTGGTCGCGCTCCCTGCGCGAGAATAGCACCCCTCTGCTCCGGAATCTGTGGCCCTGTGGTACCTGCCCCTCCTTTCGCCAACGCCAAAGCGTCTGCCGGGAGATCCCGGTCGCCCGAAGAACCTCGGCAGTCGTATAGTACTGGACACCTTGGATGCGTTTCATGACGTCACGTAACGTATCGGATCGGTATGACTCGTCACGTAACGTAACACCTGAACCCTTGTGACGCTAATCTCAAGATGTACGATACGCGGTCGGACGGGACACTGGAATGGCTAAATCGGCCTTCTTCAGGTCAAAGAGGGCTGCCCGCGTGTTGGCTCCTCCCTTTGGAGCATCCCCGGCAGGGACGGGAACACCTCTTTGGAGCCATCCGGCGTGGCCTCGCCACCAGTCGCACGGCGCCCTGGATGTCCCGGTGGATCGACGGCTGAAAGTGTTCGGACAGAATCTGGCGAGCAGCGGTACCATTGAGAATCAGTCCACTAATTGTAAACTCCACTTGTCAAAATGTAATCCACACTTGACATTTCTACCCTCAACTGGTCGCCATCACTCCTACACCCCAGCTGCGTGCACCTCAGTCACGACCCCTCACCCCCCCCCCCCC
>JAPOOQ010000553.1 GCA_026713345.1 Gemmatimonadota bacterium
CCGCGGCCCTGAAGATGGCGGGAGTCTGTTGTGCGGGATCGTGTGCATTGGCACCTGCCTGAAGGCATTCCTGGACGAGGTCGGCCGAGGCGGTCGCGAAGAAGTCCCGACCGTTCCAGGCACCGCAGGTGGGTGGGGTGGGAGGGGTGGTGGTGGTCGGTGTCGCGGTAGTGATAGCGCCCGGAGTGTCCGGGGGGGACGGAACCACTCCCACCATGGGGCCACCTGCGCAGCCCGGCACTAGCAGGGACCCCAGCACCGCGACCGCCCCCGGGAACGACGTCAACCGACCTGCTGTTGTCATCTTCTCTGGGGGGTTATACGCCTCAGTAACCACTCGATTCTCGCTCATTTGCGCAGCTCCGAAAGTGACCCCGGTACACGTCCGGATAGTCGCCCACCTTCGTCGGATCCCGGTCGATCAGGGGCGAGTATACCCGGTCGCCGACAATCGCAGCGAGTGTCCAAGCCTTTCGCAGGGTTCCCGTCCTCTCTGATGTCATTTCTTTTGAGTTGCTCATGCGCAAATCCCCTCTATCTCTTTACCTTCTGCCAAGTGCAGTTGACATCTTGACCCGCTCCCAGGGATTGAGCGCCGGATTCTCCCTCGCGTAGTCCATGGGCGTCTTGCCATCGGCATCGCGGGCTTCCGGGTCGGCACCCAGCCGCAGGAGGAGGGGAAAGGCCTTGGGTATGCCGATCGCCGCGCGGTGCAGGATCGTGCGGCCGTCGGAGTCGGTCAGCTCAAGGTCGGCCCCCGCGAGCAGCAGCGCCTCGATCACGGCGGGGTTCGGGTTGACCGACGCCGCGAGGTGGAGGGGCGACCTCGGGAGAGCCGGGCGCGCGGCACCGCGGCGATTCGTGCTCGCTGCACCGCCGTTGGGGTCCGCCCCGGCGGCGACCAGGATGGCGATGATCTCGGGGTTGACGTTCCAGTAGGCGGCATCGTGCAGGGGCGTCACCGTGCCGGTCGGGGTATGGGAATGGTTGTGTGATCCCCGAGCGTACACGTCGGCTCCGGCCTCCAGCAGGACGTGGAGAACCGCGGGATTCGAGTTCCCCGAAGCAGCCCGGTGAAGTGGGGTGAGGCCGCTGGATTGCGGGGCGTTCACCTCGGCTCCCGCTTCCAGAAGGAGCTCGGCCGCGGCCGGATTCCGGTTCCAGGCGGCGCTATGCAGAGGAGTCTCGCCCTCCTGCCCCCGCGCGTTGACGTCCGCGCCCGCCTCCAGGAGCGCCGCGGCAACCTCCGGGTCAGGGTTGCGCGCCGCGAAATGAAGGGGTGTCGGGGCACCCCGGAAGAAGTCGTCGAACCGCCGGGGCCGTGCGTCCACCTCCGCGCCGGCCTCGAGCAATGCCCGCACCACGCCGAGTGTTCCGTGCTCGGCGGCCTCGTGCAGGGCCGTCTTGTCCCATTCGCTGCGAGCGTTGACGTCCGCCCCGCCCTGTAACAGGGCATTGATCACGGCGGGGTCCCGCGTGTGCGCGGCAGCTGTATGCAGAGGTGGTGAAGGCGGAGGAGTGTAGGCAGGTCGGCGGGAGCTGGGCGCGCGGGGTGGCTCCGTGGGTATGGGATCGCGGGGGTCCGCTCCCGCATCGAGGCAACGGGTGACGTCACTGAGGGTGGCGAACGCAAAGAAGCCTCGTGTGCCCCAGTGCTCGCAGCCGACTGGATCGTAGAGCCTCCCCTCCTGGTCGCGCGGGGCCGGATCGGCTCCGGCTTCCAGCAGGATGGCCGCAGCGGCGGGCAGCCCACCCTTCCGGGCCTGGTGCAACGGGGTCCGGCCGTTGTTGGTGCGGGCGTCCACCTCCGCGCCGGCCTCGAGCAGAGCGGCCATGGCGGTCACGCGGTCAAGAGATGCGGCCTGGTGCAGCGGGGTCTGGCCATCGTTGGTGCGGGCGTTCACGTCGGCCCCGGCCTCGAGCAGCAACGTGACCATGAAGACTGCGGAGTCATCCTCCAGTTGGACCGCCTTGTGCAGCGGCGTCTCCCCGGCGGCATCGCCTGCGTTGACGTCGGCACCCGCCCCCAGAAGTGCGGCGGCGGCGGCGCGCCCCGCGAAGCCGGCCCATTTCCTGTGGCCGTCGTAGTCCCTGTCGGCTTGAGCAACCAGATGGAGCGGCGTCAGCCCGGAACGTGTACGGGCGGTCACGTCCGCGCCGGCCGCCAGGAGGACCGCGAGCTTGTCGGGTTCGTCGAAGCCCCAGCCGGTGTAACCGGCCAGGTGTACCAAAGGCGTCTGGTCGAATCTGCCCGGCTGGTTGACGGGGACCCCGGCGGCCAGACAATCGCTCAGGCTCTCGGCCGGGGCGCCAATAAGGAACATGAAGTCGCCCAGGTCGCACAGGGGGTCGTCGACGCCTGCGGTTCCCTCCAGAACGCCGGGGTCGGCGCCCAGATCGAGCAGCTTGCGCGCGACCGGCTCGTTGGCGTGGTTGCGGGCCGCCTGGAGCGGCGTCTCGCCCGTGTCGTTCCGTGCGTTCACGTCGGCTCCGGCGCTGGCCAACAGGGTAACCAGCGCCGTGTCGAACACCCGCGTTGCCAGGGTGTGAAGGGGGGTGTCACCGTTCTCGTTCTGGCTGTTCACCTCCGCACCGGCGGCGACCAGGAGCGTGATGACTTCCGGGCTGCCGGAGCTGGCGGCCGCGTGAAGGGGCGAACTCCCAAAATTGGCTCGCCGGTTCGGATCGGCTCCGGCGTCCAGCAGGGCGCGAACCAGGGCGGTGGAACGGAATTCAGTGGCCTCGATCAGCGGCGTCGACCGTACACCCCGGGCGTCGGGATCCGCGCCGGCGTCCAGCAACTTCAGCGCCAGGGCGACCACCGAGTCGGCCGTTGCGTCGGTACCGCGCAGTCGCTCGTTCGCGGAGTAGAGGCCGAAATGGCCCCACTGAAGGACTTTCACGAGTGGGGTGTCACCATTTTCGTCTACGGCATTCACGTCCGCGCCGGCCTCCAGCAGTACGTCGATGATCGCGATCGTGGTTGCATTGCGATTGCTGCTGGTCCCTCTGATCCGCACCGCCGCGCTGACCAGGGGCGTCCCCCACATACCGCCGGCATCCGCTTCGATGTCCGCGCCGGCCTCCACCAGGGCGATCACGGCCGCCGGGTTGGCGTTGCTGACTGCCTGGTGGAGCGGTGTGTATCCCGCTTCGTTGCGAGCCTCCAACTCGGCACCCGCGTCAACCAGCAGCCCGATGATGGACCCATCTTCGTTCGCCGTCGCATGATGGAGAACGGTGTAGCCCCCGTCGTTCGCGTAGAAATCATTGGCGTCGCGAGCGAATACGTCCGCCCCCTGCTCCAGGCAACGGGCGAAGTCCGTGCGGACCGCAGAGCGGGCGAACCAGCCCGTGTTCCAGTGTTCGCAGTGGGTGGGGTCGGCAACCTGGCCCCGATCGTTGCGCGCGAGGCCATCGGCACCCAACCGCAGCAGATCGCGGACGACCACGGCGGCGTGCGGAGGTCTCAGATCGCTCCAGGCCATGTGCAATGGTGTGAGGCCCGCGGGTCCCCGGGCGCTGGGATCGGCGCCAGCTTCCACCAGGGCGGTGACGATTTCCGGGTTCTCGTTGCTCTGGGCCGCCATGTGCAGCGGCGTTACCTCGTCGAGGTCCCGCGCGTTGGGATCCGCCCCCGCATCCAGCAGTGCGGCAATGACTCCGGCGCGGGGATTGCCGGCCGCGGCCGAATGCAGCGGAGTGCTCCCATTCCAGTCGCGAGCGTCAACGTCCGCACCAGCTTCGACCAGGAGTGCGATGACCTCCGGGTGCCGGGTAAGGTGCGCCGCCGTGTGAAAGGGTGGCCCATAGAACCCGTCATCGGGTCCGTGGAGGTCCGCGCCCGCATCGAGGCACGTCTGAACGTCCCGGGGCGTGGCCGACTCGAAGAACACGAAGGTGCCCCAGTCGTCGCAGGTTGGGGCGGGGGTGGCGCCGGGAGCCTCGTCCGGCGCGCGTTCACCGGCGCAGGCCGTGACGAGGACGAGGGCCAGCAGCGGGGTGGCGAGGAGAAGTGCGGCCAGGAGCGGGGGTTCGACTGTGCACGCCTTACAGACGTCTCGATTTGTCATCTTCTCTTTACCTTCTGCCAAGTGGAGTTGACATTCTGACTCGCTCCCAAGGCTGTAGCAGGGGATTCGCCCTCGCCAAGTCCATGGGCGTCGTTCCTTCCGCATCGCGCGCTTCCGGGTCGGCGCCCAGGCGCAGGAGGAGGGGGAAGGCATGGGGTGCGTAACTCGCCGCGAAGTGCAGCACCGTCTGCCCCGACGAGCCGGTCAGCTCCAGGTCCGCTCCGGCGCGCACGAGTGCCTCGATCACGGCGGGGGACGCCGCGAGGGAGATGGGCGACCGCGCCTGGAAGTCGCCCAGCCTCATGGAGGTGTCCGGCCCCACGGGAGGGAGTGCCCTCACTGGCCCGCCATCGGGATCGGCGCCCGCGGCGACGAGCATCGTCACGATTTCCGGGTTGGAGTTCCAGTAGGCGGCGTTGTGCAAGGCGGTCACCCTGCCGGCTGGGGTGTGGGTGCGGTTGTACGCTCCCCGTGCATGCACGTCCGCACCGGCCTCCAACAGGACGGCGAGCACATCCGGGTTCGGGTTCCCCGCTGCTGCCTTGTGGAGCGGTGTGATGCCGTCGGACCCGGGGGCGTTGACTTCGGCACCGGCCTCCAGCAGGAGTTCCGCCATTGCCGGGTTTCGGTTCCACGCGGCGTAGTGCAGGGGGGTTTCACCGTCGCGACCCCGGGCGTTGACATCCGCGCCCGCCTCGAGCAGCGCCGCGGCAACCGCCGGGTCCGGATTGCGGGCGGCGTAGTGCAGCGGGGTGCTCGCAGCTCCCGAAATGGGATCGAATCTCCTGGGGCGCGCGTCCACTTCTGCGCCGGCCTCCAGAAGCGCCCGCACCACTCCGGGTGTGCCGTTCGCAGCGGCTTCGTGGAGTGGCGTGTTGTCGGATCCGTCGCGGGAATTCACGTCGGCCCCAGCCTGCACCAGGGAGGTGATGACCGCGGGGTCCTGTGCCACGGCGGCAGCCACATGCAGGGGAGTACTGGGGCGCCGCCGGGGGCCCACGATCCACCCATCCGGGAGAACCGTGGGATCCGGCTGCGGGCGAATGGCGCCGGGATCCGCCCCCGCCTCCATGCAGCCTGCCACGACATCGGCTGTGGCGAACACGAAGAAGGTCTCGGTGCCCCAGCGCTCGCAGCTGTCCGGATCGATGAGTCTGCCATCGGCGTCACGTGCGTCCGGATCGGCTCCGGCTTCCAGCAACGCGGTTGCGGCGGCGCGCCGACCCCCCCGCAGAGCCAGGTGCAGCGGTGTGTGGCCAGCGTTCGTGCGGGCGTCCACCTCCGCGCCGGCCTCCAGCAGGACGGCTATGACGGGGGCGTGATCGAACGACGCGGCCAAGTGCAGCGGGGTCTGTCCATCGTTCGTGCGAGCGTTCACATCCGCTCCGGCCTCCAGCAGCAGCGACTCCATGGAGGTGGTGTCAGGACTCTCGCGGCGCGCAGCTTTGTGCAGCGGCGTCTCCCCCTGTGAATCGCGGGCGTCCACATCTGCCCCCGCCTCGAGCAGCGCGGTGGCAGCGGTGAGGGCCGCGTTGCCGTCCCAGCCCGGGCTGGAGCGTTCCCCTCGTTCTCCGGCCACCAGATGCAGCGGCGTCACACCCGAACGATCTCGAGCGTTTGCGTCCGCTCCCGCCGCCAGGAACAGCGCGAGCTTCTCGGGGGTGGTACGTGTGGGGCCTGAACCCGCCAGCTGGACCAGGGGCGTCCGGTCGGCCCAGTCCGGCGTGTTGACGGGGAATCCGGCCGCCAGACAATCCCTCAGGGTCTCGGGCGGGGCGAGAGTCACGAACATGAGGGCGTCCAGGGCGCAGAGGGGACCGTCAATCCCGCCGGTGTCCTCGATGACGCCGGGGTCGGCGCCAAGATCGATCAGCTTGCGCGCCACTGCCGGGTTGGCGCGATTTCGGGCTACCTGCAGTGGAGTCTCACCGCCGTCGTTGAGGGTGTTCACG
>JAPOOQ010000554.1 GCA_026713345.1 Gemmatimonadota bacterium
GCGACGGCGGGGAGGGGGGGGGGGGTGTTGTGTGTCGGGCGGGGGAGCCGGTAGAGGTGGCGCGCCCGCTCATGGCCCCCGATCTCCTGCCAGGGGGCGAGGGCTTCCCCGGCCGCACGGACCGCGCTGTCGACCTCGGCGGCCGTCCCGTAAGCGAATCGGGCCAGCAGCCTGCCATCGGCGGGGCAGCGCGTCGCGTGAAGGTCGCCTCCGTCCGTCCAGCGTCCTCCGATGTAGTGCCCGAAGGTGCGGTCGCCGCCGTCCAGCCACTCCATGGCGAGCGCCTCGCTCTCGGGGGCGGGCCCGTACGCGGGATTCAGGAACGCTTCGCGAACGCGTGTCATGGCCGTCAACCCAGGGAGTGGCGGTGAAAGGCCGAATAGCGCCCGGTGACGTGGTGCTCGAGCTGGCGTTCGATGTCGGCCAGGAGAGAACTCGCGCCGATCCGGAAGAGGTGCGGGTCCAGCCAGCGGTCGCCGAGCTCCTCCTTCACCAGGATGAGCCACGCGAGGGCGTCCTTCGCCGTGCTCAGTCCCCCGGCGGCCTTGAGCCCGACCTGGATCCCGGTAGCGCGGAAGTACTCCCGGATGGCGCGGGCCAGCACGATTCCGACCGGAAGCGTCGCGTTCACCGTTTCCTTGCCGGTGGAGGTCTTCACGAAGTCGGCCCCGGCCATCATCGCGACGAGGGCGGCGCGCTTCACGTTGGCCAGCGTGCCCAGCTCGCCGGTTCCGAGGATCACCTTGACGGAGGCGTCTCCGCAGGCTTCGCGAAATGCGGCGACCTCGTCGTAGAGCCTCTCCCAGTCGCCCGCGAGTACGCAGCCGCGCGTGATCACCACGTCGATCTCTTCGGCGCCCGCCGCCACCGACTCCTCAATCTCGTGGATCCGGGTGGCGAGCGGCGAGAGCCCCGCGGGGAAGCCGGTGGAGACGGCCGCCACCGGGATGCCGGTGCCGCGCAGGGCCGCGCGGGCGGTCCCCACCAGCCCGTGGTAGACGCACACGGCGGCGGCGGTGACCTCGCCGGGCGACACTCCCAACGCGGCCAGAAGGTCGGCCCGCACCGGCCTGCGCGCCTTCCCGCACAGGCGCTGCACGCGCCCCGGCGTGTCGTCGCCGGCCAGGGTGGTGAGATCGATCAGCGTGACCGCGCGCAGAAGCCACCCGGCCTGCCATTCCCGCTTCACCGACCGGCGCCGGGTCAGGGTGGCGGCGCGTCCGTCGGCAGCAGGCCGGTTCACCCGCACGGCCCGCACCGCCTGCAGGTCAAGGGGCATCCCGGGATTGCGCTGCTCCGGCGACGCTACGGTCAGCGACCCCCGCTGCGCGGAAGGCGCGGCGCTGGCGGGATCGACCGCTCGGCTCATCGATTCCTCCTTGCTGGACCGTGTGGTTGGCCGGATTTCAGCGAGCCACCGGACAGGGCACTGGCCATTGTGCCGGGTGGCGCATATCCGTCAGAATTGGCCAAGATAACGTGTCGCGGGCGATCAGACGAAGTGGGCCCGCCGAGCCGGAATCACAAGCTGCCAGGCAAGGAGGGAGGGAATTGGACCGGATCCCGAGGCTGATCACGGGGATCATGGGCACAGCGGCTGCCCTGTTCTACCGGGTGGACCGCCACGGACCGCCGCTGCCGGACGGCCCTCTCATGGTCACCGCCAATCACCCCAACAGCATCCTCGACCCGCTCCTGGTGTACCGGTGCAGCGAACGCCTCACCCGTCCGCTCGGCCGGGCTCCCCTCTTCGAGCGCAGGATGCTCGGTTCCCTGCTGCGCGCAATAGGGGGAATTCCCGTGTACCGGCGGCAGGACGACCCGGAGGCCATGCACCGCAACAAGGAGATGTTCCGGGCGGTCGTCGATGTTCTGCGCGAGGGCGGCGCCATTCAGATCTACCCCGAGGGGAAGAGCCATTCGGGGGCGCAGCTGGCCGCTCTGCGAACCGGGGCCGCGCGGATCGCGCTGCAGGCGGAGGAGAGCGCCGGATGGCGCCTGGGGCTGTCGATCGTCCCCGTGGGGATCACCTATTCGCGCAAGGAGCTTGCCCGCACCGCGGTTGCCGTGCGGTTCGGGACGGCATTCGGGTGCGCGGACCTGAAGGAGACGTACCGCGAGGACCCGGTGGCTGCCGTGCGGGAGCTCACCGCGCGGATCGAGGCGGGGCTGAGGGGCCAGACGCTGAATCTGACCGATCACCGGGACAGGATGCTGGTGGAGGTGGCCGAGCAGCTCTATGTCCGCCAGCGCCGCCAGGTCGCGTGGCGGGCGCGGGAACGGCTCGGGACACGATTTCCGCGCCTGCAACGGTTTGCCGCCGGGGTGGAGTGGCTGCGCCGCACCGCTCCCGAAGAGCTCCGCGAGCTGCGCCGCAAGGTCGGGGAGTACGCGGCGCTCGGCGAGCGGCTCCGGGCGGGGGAGGGCGACGTGCCGTCCCGGTTTGCCTTCGGTCCGGTGGCGCGCTACGTGGCCCTGAGGGGAGTCCCCCTCCTCCTGGGCCTTCCCTTCGCGCTGGCGGGCGCTCTCCTCTGGGCCCCCGTCGCGCGCTTCCCAGGATTTGTCGTCCGCCGTACCGGGCCCGACTACGAGATCACCGCCACCCACAAGCTGCTTGCACTGATGAGCGGGGTTGTCGCCGCCTGGACCCTGTGGATTGTGGCCGGCTACGCGATCGGCGGACTGTGGCTGGCGCTGACGGCCGCCGCGCTGGCCCCGATCTCCGGCTATACGACCCTGCGCTGGGTCGAGATCGCCAATGAGGTCAGGGAGGACGCTTCACTCTTCCTGAGGCTCCAGGGCCGCCCGGACCTGCGCCGGCGGTTTGCCCGCCTGCGCTCGGAACTGGCCAGGATCTTCGACCAGTTGGAGGAGCGCCGGAGGGAGGAGGAGTTGCACCGGCAGTCCGGTGGTGACAACGTGTCCGCCGGCGGTGAGAGGGGGGAGGGGTAGGCGGGCGGCTGCGCCGCAACGGGGGGGCGGATCGGGACTGGTGTTCCGTCTGGTCTTCAAAACCAGTGCGCCCGGCTAAGACCCGGGTGGGTGGGTTCGATTCCCACACGCCCCCGCCACCACGCCCGTTTCCCTTATCTTCCTCCCATGAATACGAAACCGGTCCGCGTGATCATCAATCCGGCCGC
>JAPOOQ010000555.1 GCA_026713345.1 Gemmatimonadota bacterium
ACCCCACCCGGTGCGCCTGCCCTGTCGGATCGGCGCCTCACCCGGCGCATCCTCGCCACATGGCTGCCCTGGTGGCGCACGGAACGGCTGGACCCCCGCTGTCCCCACGCGCTCAACCATCCCTTCATCACCGTTGCCGACAGCAGAGGACGGCAGATCATCGACGCGGCCAACCCGCTTGCCACC
This sequence comes from Gemmatimonadota bacterium, assembly GCA_026713345.1. Lineage (GTDB taxonomy): Bacteria > Gemmatimonadota > Gemmatimonadetes > Longimicrobiales > Gaopeijiaceae > Bin94. Next base: position 187 of record JAPOOQ010000555.1, read on the forward strand.
CGTGCGGGACTCACCCCCGGCATGCCCCTCGCCGACGCCCGCGCCATCGTGCCCGACGTGGTCGTTCGCCCCGCCGACCCCGGGGGCGACGTCCTGGCGCTGGAACGCCTTGCGCGCTGGGCGGACCGCTTCACCCCGCGCGTCATGCCCGACGGCGCAGACACGATCTTCCTGGACATCGCCGGATGCACCCGTCTCTTCGGCGGCGAAGAGGCGCTGATGGCGTCGCTGCGCGCCGCGCTCGAGGACTTCGGGCTGACTGCGCGGCTGGCGCTCGCCGACACGCCCGGTGCCGCCTGGGCGCTGGCTCACTGGGGTGCCGAAGACCCCGCGGTGGTGCTTGCCGGCACCGGGCCCGACGGCCTGAAGGATGCGCTGGCCGAGTTGCCCGTCGCGGCCCTGCGCCTGAGCGCCGAGGTAGCCGACGGGCTTGCTTCCTTCGGTTTGGACAGAATCTGTACACTATTTGTCATGGAATCCGTCAAACTGATCCGGCGCTTCGGCGTGGAGCCGGTCAGACGGCTCGATCAGGCCCTGGGACGGGTCGAGGAGCCAATCATCCCGCTGCGTCCCCCACCCCCGCGCGAGGCAAGCCGCGCCTTCGCCGAACCGATCTCGACGGCGGTGGACATCCGCGCCGCGGTCGACGGCCTTCTCGACGACCTCTGCCTGGCGCTCGGCCGCACCGGCGAGGGCGCGCGGCGGCTACACCTCACCTGCCACCGCGTCAACGGCGACCGGCAGACCCTCACCATCGGCACCAGTCGCCCGCTGCGCCGCAAGAAGCCGCTCATGGGACTTTTCGCCGAGAAGCTGGACCAGGTCGAGCCCGGCTTCGGGATCGACGAGATCGTGCTGGTCGCCGACGTGGTCGAGGCGGTCGACGAGCTGCAGGCCGACTGGGCTGGCGAGGCCGGCGGGGGGTACCGCGCCGCGGACGAGGAAGAGCTGGCGGAGCTGCTCGACCGGCTGGGGAACCGGTTTGGATTCGGCCGGATTGGACGGCCGGTGCCGCACCAGAGCTGGCTGCCGGAGCGGGGGACCGTTCGGGAGGGGGCGCTGGAGGGTGGGTCAGCCGGGCCCGCCGGTTGGCCGGAGGACCGACGCCGGCCGCTGCGGCTGCTTTCCCCGCCGGAGCCGGTGAAGGTCGTGATGCCGGAGCCCAGCAAGCCGCCTGTCGCCTTTCGCTGGCGGAGAGGGCTCCACCAGTTGCGCGCGGCCGAAGGCCCCGAACGGCTGGAGTGCGAGTGGTGGCGGCAAGATGCGCCGCGCCGCGACTACTACCTGGTCGAGGATGAGGCGGGGTGCCGGTATTGGCTGTTTCGAGAGGGTCCATGCCGCAAGTTGCCAAGTGCGGGGTCGCGCTGGTTTCTGCATGGGATTTTCGGGTGAGATGGGGGCGCCGGCACCCACCCCCCACGACTGTTACTCGATCTCGTACTCCAGAGCCAGCGTGTGCCCGCCGTCCGCATCCACGCGGATCTCCATGGTGCCCGACAGGCCCGCCAGCTCACCCGTCCCGGACCCTGGCACCACATGGCCGGCGGTGCGCGGCGGGGGTCCGGCCCCGGCAATTCCCCAGTGATGGAGCACGAATGTGCCCTTTCGGCCGCCCAGCGTGCCCGAGACCTGTTCCGATACGATATATCCCGCGTTCTCCAGAGGACCATCGGCGCTGGCCCGGCACATCAGCAGCCGCGCGCGGCCCTCTCCGTCCAGGTCGCCGTGGTAGCGCTTGACGACGTGTGCTTCCGAGAGCAGCGGGCCATCGCCCTCCTCGCCGTAGGGCAAGGTGTCCCAGCCTGTCACTTTGAAATCGGAGACGATCTTCATGATTGGGGATCCAACCCACTCCTCAATTGATTGTCCTCGTTCTGATGCCTTCCAGACAGGTCCGCCAACGATCGGTCGGCCAATCGTTGCTCTGCACCGCAATGTTCCGGTCAATGTAGAACAGGAAGACATCCCGCACCCGGCCGGGCCCCGAGATCCTGCCGCATTCGCCCATCCCCTCGAGGGGAACCGCCGTCTCGCCGGAGTATTCGCTCCACAAGGATGAATTCTGCAACATATCCGACACCAGAAGGAAGGAATCGATGTCCTCATTTCGCTCAACGAGCGAGGCCATCGTTTCGACGATCGGCGATACGTCCGCTTCTTCCCGGTCCCGCAGTTCGTCGAGCACCCCTCGGAGCCGGTTCAGGAAGGTCGCAAACTCGATTTCGACGACTCGCGGATTCTCGTAGAGGACATCGGCCATTTCTCCCTGCTTGGGAATGCACCACGAGCGCCCGGATTGCCTGGGGGCCTCGTGTTCCGATTCGGGCAGTCCGTAAATGGACAGTTTCTGCAGGAACGGTGCCCGCAGCGTGTCCCTGGTCCATTCCTCGATTCTCGCGAACGCCCTGGCGCCGTCCTCCTCCGATATCCTGTTGGAGGTGTCGACGAGAATCACGGTGTGGCCGGGTATCTCGATCCCCTCACGGACCTGCGCTCTCGTACCCGTCGGACAATACCCGTTGGCCTGGCGCACCCGAAGCTGGTCGGCATGGTTCAACCTGTACCCGAAGAAGACTACCACCGCTACGGCCCCAAGAATGAGCAGGACGTAGAACACCACCATCAAGGGGTGGGGTGTCTTGTTTCCGGTCGTCATCCTGTGTTGTGCGCTCCCTTCCCCGTGGCGGGGCCGAGGACGACGCTTTCATACCGCTTCCACAAATCGGCAACTTTTTCGCACTCGCTATGGACGCTGTCAAAGAACGCCTCCTGCCCCGAATCCCGCCAGGCGGCGACGATCTCGTCTGCCTCGTCCAGGATGTGCCAATCCGCCGGTGTCGCCGGAAACGACCAATCGACATTGACGCTTTCCCTGTGCAAGTCCACCATCTCCCTGTCAATCTTGTCCGCGTTGTGTTTGTTGTGCGCCACAATGAAATCGGATTCCACAAAATCCAGGTAGGATCCCTTCTCCCAGCTTTCCTTGACATCCTCCAGGACGTTCCTTGCGCGTCGCCGCTTTCTGTCGAGTTCCTCGATCCATCCGGCGACATCGGCCCTCAACCCCTGTGTCAGTTCCTTGCGATAGCGCTCGGACAAAGTCGTATAGCGTTCCTTGATTTCCTTCCCTTCAAGGGCCAGGGACTCTTCCGCCTCTTTTCGCTTCACTCCCGTCTTGACGAAGGTGAACCCCTTGTAGAACCCCACGGCACAGAGCGCCAAGCCCAATGCGAGAAAGAGCAGGGATTCCAGCTCCCACGTCACCGGATTGAACGAGATGCCCGCAGCGAGTTCCCGCACCGATGCCAGGCTGACTTCGGTTGCCTCCAGGGTTTGCTGTTCCCTTTCCTCGATAAGTCTCGCGAAGGCCTCCCGGTGACGTCCCACGATAAGATTCAGGGCAGTGGCAGCCACGACCAGCAAGCCGCACCCTGACAGAAAAGGCAGCCGTGACTTCGAATGGCGCCGCACCCCGGACAACGTCAGGCCGCCTCCGGCACCGAGCGCGCCGACGTTGATGGCGGACACGAGTACTGCCGTGATGAAAGCGCCAACCAGCCCGGTCGACAGGGCACGGGACAGCAGGGTCACGTTCGCGACGGCCTCGAGAACGATGCAGACCGCGAGTATCGCAATAAGCTTCAACCAATCGTACGCCGTCGGAGTATCCGTATCGCTCGGCAGAGGCAAGGTCTCCCGGGCATTCCGATGCTGCAGGCTGCGGCGCTGAAGGTCCCTGAGTTCGCCTTCAGCATCGTGCGTTACCTGCGGAGGTCCCTTTGAACGCTTGAAATCCCAGCCATTCAGCGGTTGACCGATTTCCCGGGCGACGGTGCCGAGGGTGCGGTTGACCAGATCCCGATAGGCCAGTCCGAGCGAGGTGAGCAGCTTGTGATGGGCCGGCTTCCAGTCTCCATGGGCGTCAATGGCGATCTCGGCGGGGTCGATACCCAGCGACTTCGGGTCGGTTGGCCAGGAGGCAGTGGAGGCCGGACCTGATCGGACTGATTCATGCGACCCGCCCGAGGGGTCCAGACCACTTGGGTTCTTGTCTTCAGTCATCAGAGGTTCTGTACTCCGGGCTGCGGTGGCATGGCGGGTTCGAAGTGTATGGAATGGCGAAGTCGGTCGTCAACCGAGCGGATGGGGAAGAGTGGCCCATCCATGTGCCCTACGGGGCGTTGATATTCGGGATATATTCGGTTATTGTTCAGGGGCCATGCCCTCGGAACAAAACCCCCGACACCCGGCCACCGGCCCAAGGCGCACCCCCGCCTACGCCGAACTTCAGGTCACCAGCAACTTCTCCTTCCTGAGGGGAGCCTCCCACCCGGCCGAGATGGTCGAACGGGCCTGCGAACTCGGCTACCGCGCCCTCGCCCTCACCGACCGCAACACGCTGGCCGGGGTCGTCCGCGCCCACGAGGCCGCCCAGCGCACGGGACTCCACTTCATCCCCGGGGCCCGCCTCGACCTTGGCGACGCCCCCAGCCTTCTCTGCCTCCCCACCACCCGGGACGGTTACGGCGCGCTCTCCCGCCTGATCACCACGGGACGCCGGCGTGCGCCCAAGGGCGAATGCATGCTCACCCGGGACGATGTCGCCACGGCCGCCGACCCCCACGGCCACCTCTTCGTCGCGGTCCCGCCCGTCACGCCCGGCGACGAGTTCGCCGACCACCTCGCCTGGTACCGCGACCACCTCCCCGCCCCCCTCCACCTCGCCGCCACCCACTACCATCGCGGCGACGACGACCGCCGCCTCGCCCACCTCGCCACCCTGGCCGCCTCACACGGCATCCCCCTCGTCGCGACCGGCGACATCCACCAGCACCACCCCGCACGCCGCCGCCTCCACGACACGCTCACCTGCATCCGCGAACACTGCACCATCGACAACGCCGGCTGGCGCCTGGCCGCCAACGCCGAACGGCACCTCAAACCCCCCGCCGAACTCGCCC
>JAPOOQ010000556.1 GCA_026713345.1 Gemmatimonadota bacterium
CGGCCCCAATGCACGGCATCCGTGGCGCGGGCGGTCCCGGAATGATCGGAGCAATCCCCACATGAGCGACATCGTCTACGAAGCGGACGTGCGGATCGAACGCGTTCGCGGCCCCAACCGGCTCGCCTGGCTCCCGGCCCACGACGGGCCCGTCGAGTTCGGCGTGCACGGAGCGATCGCCGAGCACTACGGCGTCCGTCTCAAGACCGAGACCTCCACCACCCTCGACTACGTGATCGCCGCGACCGGCGGCTGACTCGTCGGCACCTTCGGAGGCGTGCTGGAGGCACGCGGGATCGACGCGTCGGAGGGCCGGCTCGTCGCAGAAGTGCTGGGGAGGGTCGGGAAAGAGGACGGCGTGCTCGTCGTTCGTCACATTCACGTCAAGTACCTGCTGCAGGCGGCGGGGGAGGACGAGGCGACGATCGGCCGGGCCTACGACCTGCACCCCATGCGCTGTCCGGTGTACCGGACGCTCCACAAATGCATCGACATCACGACGGAGCTGGAGGTTCTGTAGAGGGGCGGAGGGGCGGGGGCGGCGAGGCTCGTCGGCGCGACGTGCCCGGCCCACCCGTCATCGGCCGTCGCCGCTGGCTGGGGCTGACCGCAACCGCACTCGCGGGGAGTTGGGCGGCGGGATGCGTGTCGCTGCCGCCCGGCCGACGGTGGGAGGACTCGGCAGCGGCCGGAATCCGCCCCGCCCGGATCTCGCCCGAGCGAGTGATCCGGGTGGTCGCGGGTCTCAGGCCCTACCGGTCGGAGGGGTTCGTGGTGCGGGCCGAGTCGCTTGCGGGCAAGCTGCTGGTGCACAACTACGGGCACGGCGGCGGCGGGGTCACGCTGTCGTGGGGGACAGCCGACATGGCCGCAGACCTGGTGACGGGCGGCGGGCCCGTGGGGGGTGGGAGCGCGGGCGCCGGACGGGAGGGGGACGTGGCGGTGCTCGGCGCGGGCGCTGTAGGACTGGCTACAGCGCGTCTGCTGCAGCGCCGGGGCCGCGCAGTCACCATCTACGCCCGCGAGCTGCCGCCGAACACCACATCGAACATCGCCGGCGCGCAGTGGTCCCCCACCTCGGTCTCGGACTCCCTGGACGGCCCCTTCGGAATCCAGTTCGAGGACGCCTCGCGGCGTGCCCACCGCCACTTTCAGAACCTGGTCGGCCCCGATTACGGCGTGCGCTGGATCGACAACTACTTCCCCTCCGAACGCCCGCTCGGCATCCCCGGGTACATGGCCCGCATCCGCGACCTGTACCCCGAGCTGGAGGACCTCGAGGGCGACGAGCACCCCTTCCCCACCCGCTTCGCCCGCCGCGTGGTGACCATGTTCATCGAGCCGCCGCGCTACCTGAGAGCGCTGATGCGGGACTTCCGCATCGCGGGGGGACGCGTGGTGGTGGGGGAGATCACCGACCGGCGCCAGCTGGCCGGGCTGGTCGAACCGGTGATCGTCAACTGCACGGGACTCGGGGCTCGCGATCTCTTCGGCGACGCCGGCCTGGTGCCCGTGAAGGGGCAGCTCGTGGTGCTGCGACCGCAGCCGGAACTCGACTATCTGACCATCGGGGGCGGGCGCTTTTCCAGCGGCGGAAACCAGTACATGTTCCCCCGCTCCGACGGCGTGCTGCTGGGGGGCACCTTCGACCGCGGCGAGGATACCCTGCAACCCGACACCCGTCAGACGGATCGCATTCTGGGGGTGCACGGCGCATTCTTCGACGCGATGGCGCGGAAGGTCGGCCGCCCGCAGGAGCGACGGTCGGCACTCCGCAACTTTTGACGCGATGCCCCTCGTAGGCCCATTAATTCAAATGGGGCCCGGAACCCGGAGCCCCGCCTGGAAGACCCGAAACCGAAGGGACGGACCCCATGGCAAATATCCTCAAGCGCGTCGTGCGCTTCATCCTCGACTGGCTGCGGTCCAAGATCTGACGTACAATACCCCGCGTGTACCGGTCTGCCGCGGCCGGTGAGGACCGAACCGAGATAGTTCCGGGAGCGCGATGAGGGAATTCATGGCGGACCGAGTCATTTTGGCGACGGTTTCGGCGGTCCCGTCCCTCCGGCTGAGCGCATTCGTACTCACAGCCCTGTACCTCTGCCTCCCAGCCCCCGCATCCGCCCAACTTCCCTACGCAGTCAACGGCGCCGACCTCGCCGACGCGTCCGGCGAGGCCATCTACGCCAATTCCTGCGCCAACTGCCACGGCCTCGACGGCACCGGGTTCGAGCCCTCCCTGCTGGCCTTCGAGGAGGAGATTCCCG
>JAPOOQ010000557.1 GCA_026713345.1 Gemmatimonadota bacterium
ATACGGGCCCGCCCCGCGGAGCACCCGTGTGTCGGCCACACCGCCGTCCAAATCGAGTTCGGTGATTCGGTCCAGCTGCCAGTCGTATGCCGTGATCGTTGCTCCCAGGCAGCCCCGCAGCAACCAGAGTCCCTTGTACTCGCCCGGCCCCTCGCCGTCGCGACCGCTGGTCCACACGTGCCGTCCGCCCGCGTCGAACAATCGGACCTCGGGAATTGACTCGTCCGCGACGACGACGCTCCCGTCCTCGAGCCGTACAGCGCCCGTTATGCTGCCGAAGAGGTACTCGTCGGGGCCGTCGAGCAGTCCGATCCGCACCAGTGGCTCGTCGGCGAGCACCAGGTCGGCCTCGCGGGGGGAATCGCTTTTCACGGTGGTCTGAGGAGCGAGTTGGGCGATCACCGGGGCCGTTTCGGCGTCCCGGCTCGCTGTCGTCGCGCTTTCAGGGTCTTCGGCTCCCCGGTCGTCGTACAGGGCGTTCGGCTGCTTCTGGTAGGCCACCAGTTCTTCTAGTAACTCCATCGGGGATTGCGTCCCACGAGACCACAGGAGATCAAGAGAATATCGAATCGGTCGATCCCGGAGCGTCAACTCCAGTTCGGCGTCCGGGTTGTCGGCTGGGGGCCCTTCAACCTCCGTGATGTCGCAGGTCAGGGCGGCGATGGCAACGAGTGCGGCGGCGGCGACGCGGGTCGTGGTCATGCCCCACCCCCTCGCAACGCATCGATCCTGATCGCGGTCTGGTGCTCGTACCCGTCCTCCTCGAACCCCTCGCGTTTGTACTGGATCAGGCCGTCGGGGTCGAGGTAGAAGGTCGTCGGGTAGCTGGTGATCTCGAAGTCGATGGCCTGTCCCTCGTCGTCGAGCAGGACCGGGAAGGTGTAGCCGTTGTTCGAGAGCAGTTGCGCCACGCCGTCACGGGAGGAGCCCGCGGTGGCGACGGTCAGGAATACGACCTCGTCATCGCCTTCGTACTTCTCCAGCAACTGAACGAAGTGAGGGAATTCCTCGAGACAGGGCCCGCACCAGGTCGCCCAGAGCTTGAGACCACGACCCTAGCCTACCTCCAGTCCGCCAACCCACGCTCTCCAAGCCTCCACATCCGTCCCATGATCCTCGCCGCTGACGGCTCTCAGGAAGGCGATAGCCGACTCCTGCGTCGGCTCATGCTGAGCTCCAGCGTACGCCAGAAGCAGGGCGGGGTTCTCGCGAACCAACTGTTGCCCGAACGCAGGATCGATGTCCGTAGCAACCAGGACCTGCAGGATGATACGGAACATCGACGGTCTCGTGCCACCGAACAACGCCGACAGATGGGAGCTGGCCCCAGACCATTCGACCCGGTCGGTCTTTCGCGACGTCAACCCCCTGAGCATGTTGGCGGCCGCCCCGGCGACTTTTCCGTCGGAATCGATCAGCGCGCCCACGAGAGCATGCCACGAGGTGTCGTCGTCCATGAAGTTCCCGAGCACGAGGGTCGCGGCCGCCCGCGCCGACCACGCTGAGTCCCTGGCCAGCACGTCGTGCACCCGGCGGCGGTCGTCGTCGCCATCCGCGCGATCGACCAAGTCCCACAGCTGATCAAGAGTCTCGGGGTCGGCACCCATGCCTATCGCACGCCGCCGCGCGAAACTCAAGAAGCCGCCGCGTGTGGCGAGGAAGCGCGCCGCAGCCTGTAACGTGCGCACATCCCCGCCGACGACTCCCTTGAGGTTCTCCCAGGTCGCCGGGAGAACCACCGTCTCACTTCCGCTCGGGAGGTACTGGACCCGAGAGCTGTCCTCCACGCCGACCACGACCGTATACCGATCACCGCGATAACCGGTATAAAGGACGGACGCAGCGTCGGCAAATCCGAGTTCCCGCCTCATCACCACAGCGCACGCGTTGAAGGGGCGGTCGGGATCGACCTCCCGGATGGCATCGTACAGTTCCTGGGCGTTCCATTGCTCCAACCCGATGAACTCGACGGGCCCTTGAGGCCCGGGGAGGACCTGGCCGACGCCATTGGAACGTGTCACCGCCAGGAGAACGACCATGTATCCGAGTGATCGCAGGATCGCCACTGTTGCCCTCTTTTCGAAGTGTTGGGAGTAGCCTCCCGCATCACCGCTGCGCGCGGACCGCCGACCGCCCGAGGCTGAGCCCGTCCAGGCCGTCACGCAGGGCTCCGGTGCCCTTACGGTTTGCTCCGCTTGAAGGTTTCGGCTACCGGCCGCAACCACCGAACCGGTTGCGGGTTTGCAAGTCCCGCATTCTCCTCTCGCCACGGGCAATAGCCATGGTGCGCGCCTTCATCTGGTCGTAGCCGGCGATGCCAATCTTCAGTGTCTTCATGGGATTGATCCTCTTTCTCGAAGCACCTGGTCCATTTCCTTCCAGAAATCCACGAGCAGCCTGGCCGCGTTTTCGTACTCGTAGGGCCGGATCGTGCGCCGCCGGTGCCGATGGTCGCGTTCCGCCCGGTTGCCCTCCGCCTGGGCCTCGCCGCTCCCTCACCGGGTGCGCATTGTCGAATCCGATCAGTCTGGCGCCGTTCGGCGCGCCCAGCGTCAGCGAATAGCTGAGGCCGTGTGGCCGTTCGACCGTGACTTCGGTCCGCACCACGACGAACTTCACCCAGTGGCCCGCATCGTCCACGAACAGCGTCTCGGCCGTCAAGTCACTGATAACCCAGGCAAGGCCATTCCATCGCCTGGTCGGAAAGGAAGGCGACGTGAAGAACGAGCTAATACCCGGACCGTTCACGGGCGCGGCTCCGGCTCAGATCCCCGCGCGCAGCGCCTCCATGGGCTCCACGCGTAGCGCGCGCCGGATCGGCAGCGCGCACGCGAGGATGGAGATCACGAGCGTGAAGACCGCGAACGTCGCGACCATGGCGGCGCCCCGCGCCGACTGCACCACGCCCAGCAGGAAGATGATGCCGACGGCGAAGGAGATTCCGAAGCCCACCTGGATGAACACGGGCTTTAGCATGAGAATGATGATCCGCAGCTTGTCGGCGCCGAGGGCCACGCGCAGACCGATCTCCCGTGTGCGTCGCTCGATCCGGAACGCCAGCATGGAGTAGATGCCGGCGAGCGAAAGAAGGATCGCGAGGGCTCCCACCCCCGTAACGATTGTGGAGGTCAGCGTCAGTTCCAGCATCAGCGAGCCACCGACCTGGTCGAGTGGCAGGATCTCGTCGAGGCGCAGAGCGGGATCTACCGACTCGGCGAGCGTGCGCAGGCGCGAAGCGAACAGGTGTGCGTCGCCCCCCACGTCTCCGCTCACGTAGACGGGGTAGGCCGGCAGCTGCGCGAGCGGGTGGTACATGCCCGCGCCGTCGGGCGAGTCCTCGGCGAGCATCGCGAGATCGGGAACCACGCCGACGATCCGGTACCATGGTTCGGTCTCGGCGTCGGCGTCCCGTCCGGGTGGGAGCGCGTACCGCACCCGGCGGCCGACGGCGTTGCGGCCGCCTAGCACGCGGTCGACGAACGACTGGTTGACGATGACCACACCCTGGTCGGAATCGGCGTCGCCCGAGTTGAACCCGCGGCCGGCGAGCACCCGCGTATTGAGCGCGTCAAAGTAGTCGGGCGCGACGGAGGCGGTGCCTACCCTCGGCGCGATCGTCGGAGGGGTGAGATCGCCGTCGGTCTCGATCTCGATTGCGCTCTGAGGATGCGACATCCGCGCGAAACGGTTGGCGAGGGTCACGGACCCGACACCCGGCTCGGCCTCCAGACGCAGCCTCAGCTCCTCGTACCGCTCCCGGTAGAGTTCGGCGAACTCCTCCTCGGAGAGCTGTGGCCCCGCACCGAGCTCGCCTTCCCGGTTCATCTCCACCCTGGCGGAAGCGTATTGACTTCCGTCGAAGGGAACCACGGTGCCCCGCTTCTCCAGCATCTGGGTGAAGACCGTGTAGGCGATCGGCACCGCCAGCGCGGATATGGCCACCTGTACGACGATGATCCCGGACCAGAGGCGGCTCACCCCGGTGCTCGGCAGCCCGGTGTTGGACTGCCGCAGACGGCTCTCCAGATTGCCTTCGGTGATCTTCAACCCGGGCAAGGCGCCCGCGACCAGGGCGCCGAGCGCCGTCAGCCCGAGGGCGTACGCCACGGTGGTCGAAGAGAGGCTCGGGCCGAACCAGAACGGCAGCTGGCCCTCGAGCGACTCGAACGTGCGGAACGCCCACCGAATGGAGATGCCCGTGGCGAGCAGGCCGACGAAGGTGCCGACGAGGCCCAGCACCAGCGCCTCGGCGAAGAGCTGGGCCACGACGCGGCCACGGTCCGCACCGAGCGCGACCCGTACCAGGATCTCCCGTTCACGAGTGGCGGCCCTCACGAAGACCAGCAGGGCCACGTTGGCCGCCATCAGGATCAGGAACAGGATGAGGAGGCCATTGCTGGACATGAGCCCGACGGACACGGAGTTCGAGATGTCCATCACTTCGTTGGGGAAGGGCAGCACCTGCGCGCGCAGCTGTTGGTGCGTCGCGGGATTGCCGAGCACGACCCGCTGGGTCACGGTCGTCAGCTCGACTTGCGCACCCTCGAGGTTCGCGTCCGGCGCTAATCGGCCGAAGGTGCGAACCGGCGGGCCCTCCAGGGGCAGATAGCTCGACGAGGTCAGCTGGAACGGAACCCAGAAGCTCTCGGAAATCGGGAACGCGAAGCCCTCGGGCATGACACCGACCACCGTGCGCGGCTCTCCGCCCACGCGAACCTGGCGTCCCACGATGTCGGGGGCGGACGCGAACGCGCCGCGCCAAACGTCGTGCCCCAGCACGACGACGGGCGCCGCGCCGAGCTCTTCGTCGGCCGTGACCAGCGTGCGGCCGAGCTGTGCGGGGACCCCCGCGACACGGAAGGCCGCCTCGCTGATCGCCGCCCCCCGGACCGGCGCACCGGCCACGTCCTGCCACCGGAGGTTCCGCTCGATGACGCGGAAGATCCCGATGTCGTCGACGGAGCGCAGTTCGTCGCGCCACAGCATGAACTCGTGCAACACCCGCCGCTCGGGACGGCTCGCGGCCGCATCCCACATGCGCAGCGCCACGATGCGATCGCCGCCCGGCACCGGCAGGGACGGATAGACCAGCTGGGTCAGGAACTCGAACACCATCGCCGCGACCGCGATCGCGAACGCGAACGAGAAGCCGCCGACGAGTGTCAGACCTGGATGCTTCGAGAGCATCCTGCCGGCCAGTTTGAGGTCGAGCCAAGACATCCTGAGCCTCATCGGCCTTCTCCATGTTTACAGCGACGGTGGAGCGTACGGTCTCCCAGCGCGGTGCGCGGCTCCGCTTTCGGGTGGTCGTCGCCGAGGTTGCGCCGTGCAGGCTCGGTCATGGGAGCAACTCGAAGTCGTCGGCACGGCCCCGTGCTCGACCGGGCGCCGTCGTCGGTGATCAGAATCTCGGGAACGGCCACCTCGATAGGTTCATCGCTCACCGTCACCGCCATTTCGGCCAGCACGGGCGCGGTGAGCAGCGCCTGGACATCGGCGAAGAGGCAGCGCCGCAGGTGCGGGTGCGCTCCTGCCAGTACGAGACCTTGGCTGACGCCAGACGAGGCTGGACGTAGTGCTCCGTAGTTCCAAGCCAGGGTCACGCCCCGATCGTCGTCCTGAAACGGCGCGGGCCGCAACACCACGGAACTCAGCACGCTGAAGATCGCGCTCGTGGCACCGACCCCCAGAGCGAGAACCGACGCGGCCACGACAGTGAACCAAGGCCCCCCGCCACCTTCACCCATCTCGGGGCCGAAGACGCCTCCCGACCGCGGCTTCAAGCGACCAGATGGCGCCATGGAAATCGTACACAGTCGCCAGGTGGTCGCGCTCCGACTGCTCGATCGAGTCCTCGGCATCGAGCAACTCCAGGAACGGTGCCGCCCCGAGTGCATAGCGTCGGCGCACGAGTTCCAACTGCCCCGAGGCGACTTCAAGATTGCGCTGTTCGATCCACAACGCTCCGTATGCCGTCACCAGATCATCGTAGGATTGGGCAACTGCGGTGCGAAGCCTGAGTTCCTCTGCCCTACGCGCGTGCAGAGCGTCTCGCCTGTCCGCTTGGGTTTGGGCGATGTTGCGTTGCTTGGCAAAGCCCTGGAAGGCAGGCAGGGTCACGTTCAAGCGAAGGCTCAGCGGCTGCCTGGTAAAGTGGAGCGGGAACGTCTCGTTCGCTGCCAGGACCTGCTGGCGCATCTGCTCCGTGAGCACGTATCTTGAGCAATCGTCTGCCGCAAGCCCCGGCAGGTCGGGCAGGTGAGCGAGGAGAGCGTTGTCGAACTGGCAGCTCTGACGCTGACGGTCCACACTGCTTTGGGCCAGTTGAACGACGTAGTCCTGATTCCCGACCTGGCGGGTGAACCCCGACCAGACCGCTGACACCGAAACGGTCGGAAAATAGCTGCTGCGGGCCCGGTTGACCTGCGCCGAGGCTGAGGCTTCCGACGCCCGGGCCGCACGCACGCTGGGATGTCCCGATGTGGCCATCTCAATCAACTCTGCCCGATCCCACCCCGGTTCGAAGACAGCGAAGTCGGAAACCAGCTCAACGGGGGCTCCCAGATCCGTGCCGAGCTGCTCGACAAGGCGTGCGACCTCGGTGCGGTAGAGGTTCTCCGCGCGGAGAAGGGCCACCCGGGCTCGCCCCAGGTCAACCTCGGCTTGTCTCCCGTGCGTCGAAAGGGAGGCCCCGGCGTCAACCCGCGCCCTGACCAACTCGAAGTTTTGCTCCCAACGGGCCACCTGGCCCTCTGCCACTCCAATTGCATCCCTTGCTCTCAAAGCGGCAAGGTATTGCAGCGTCACGGTCGCTTCGAGGGCAAACTCGGCCGCAGCACCCCTAGCCTCGGTAGCGCGCTGGTTCGCACGCGCGGACCTGGCCTGGAACAAGGCATTGCCATCTATGGACCAGTCGACGGAAAGGAAGTAGCTGGAAAGCAGGTAATCGGTGGTGCCTGCTGCGATGTCGGCCGAAGAGAAGATCCCGAAACGCTGCACGCCTGCGTACTCGTACTGGGCTCCACCAGCGGCGGTGACCGAAGGCAGGAACCGGCCGTAGGCCTCACGGACCTGCCATTTGGCCAGGTCAGCATCGTTGGTGGTCGCTAGAAAGGCCGGGTTGTTGTCCTTCGCGATCCAGATTGCCTCTTCGAGTGACAGACTTCTGACTCCTTGAGCCGATACCCATTCCGGAGCCAAGCTGGTGGCCAACCCCGCTATCGCGACCAGAGCCGCGCCGACACCAGTTCGTACAGTCATCATCATCCGTCCGCTCCTCGTGGGAAAACCGTAGTGGCGATAGACGAAGGCTCCACCGCGGTTATCCTGCATCGGACTCACCACGACCCTCGCGGGCCCTGGCTGGAACACCCGTCCTTCTGGAAGAATCGTATTGGAAGATACGTGCCAAGGCGGTCGCATCGTGGCTAAGCTACATTAGCACAACATGTTGCGAGCGGTGCTGCTCCAGTTCGACAGATGAGTACTTGCCCGGTTGTGGGATTTGAGTGTGCGACTTCGACCATCTTGCAAGGTGTCTCCTTCCGAGCCCGCAAACGAATCTGCCCAGCCTATGAAGCCAACGTTGCAACAGGATCCACCCCCGCCGCTTCTCGCGCGGGAAGCCAACACGCGAGGGCAGCCACACTGAGGATTCCGACCGCGGCGATGCCGAGCGTCTTGGCGTCGGTGCCTGTTACCCCCCAGAGGTAGGCCTCCAGCAGACCTGAGAGGGCCGCTGCACCCACGAGTCCAACGCCGATCCCGACAACGACCGGGAGCAGCCCTCGCACGACAACCAGGCGCAGTACCTGGTCGCCGCTGGCGCCTACAGCCATTCGGATTCCGATCTCGCGACGACGACTGCGTACGGTTTGCGCCAACACG
>JAPOOQ010000558.1 GCA_026713345.1 Gemmatimonadota bacterium
CGCAGGAATCCGCGCGAATCGATGGTGGCGAGGTGCCCCATGTCACTCCTCCACTCCACCTCCACCGTGCGGCGTTCGCTGCCGTCGGCGGTGAGCGCCCGGGCTTGAAGCTGCACGACCGATCCCGTCAGGAAGCGCACCCCGGGATCGTCGATCTCCACGCTGGCGACCGGATGCCCGACCACCCGGACGGGTGCCGTGAAGGTACGCACCTCGGGAGGGCCGGTACCGCTGGCCGGGGGGGCCTGGATCGCCATGCGGAGCTCCGCCTCCCCCTCGACCACCCCGCGGAGGAAACCCTCCTCCAGGACAGCGACGCGCGAATCGAGGGCGGTGAGGATACGGATCCCCGCTACGCGGTCGCCGTCGGCGTCGTAGGCGACGATCTCCACATCCTCGCCCATCGCGAGGGAGTCCCCAACCTGGACCTCCACTTCAGCGGGCTCCAGGCGGACATCGACGACGCGCGCACCGATCCGCACCGCCGCCGAATAGCCCCGTGCCGAGACCGCGAGGTCGGGAGCCGCGGCCGAACCCGTATCGGCCGGTGGCGCGGGATCCACGACGGGCGTCTCCGGCTGCTCGGCGGGAGGAGCGGTTTCGGTGGTGGGCGGGGGGGTGGGGGGCGGCGCGTTCGTGACGGTCGCCCTGGAGGTGCGGCCGCCGCAGGACGCGACGAGAAGGGCGAAGACGGCAACGGCAACGGATTCGGCGGGTCTGGACATTGTTACTCCTGAACTGTGCTTCCGGAAGGAGAGCTAAGGGAATATGGAGAAAGCGCCCCCAGTAGTACCAGCAGACCCCCGCGCCGGGTTCCCTTCCTGGTGACCGATTTCCCGCGTGATGCCGTGTTCAGCCCGGCACCAGCCGCTTCCCTCGGCACGGCTTGCAGTTGTTCCCGATCGCCTGGTTCGCCTCCTCTTGGCGGAATCGCGGCATCGCGCATAGGTTGTCACGCCATGACCGCGTTTTCGGAGCGAGTGTATGACTGTGTGCGGCGGATCCCCGCGGGACGGATCATCAACTACGGCAGCGTCGCCGCCCTGGTGGGGGTGCCGCAGGCCGCACGGGGAGTCGGCTACGCCCTCAGCCACCTTCCGCCCGGCACCGACGTGCCCTGGTGGCGCGTGGTGAACCGCCGGGGCACGATCTCGACCTCCCGCCTCAACGGACTCGCCCAGCGCCAGCGAGCCATCCTGGAGAGCGAAGGCGTGGAGTTCGACGCCGATGGGGAAGCATCCTGGGAACGGTTCGGATGGGACCCGCACGGGTGAGGGCCTCCATGGCTTGTGAATCGTTTCACAAGCGGGCGGCGCATCTGGGGTGGACCACGGCGGCCATCCTCGCCACCGGCGCCTGCGGCCCGTCCACAACCGACTTCCACGTCGCCTACGCCGAAATCGTCGCCGAAGAAGACGCGCGCGGCGAGATCGGCCTGGAGCGGGTGCGGGCGCACCTTGGCAGCGCAGACTCCCTTGTGCGCGCAGCCGCCGTACGCGCACTCGGGCGGCTGGAAGAACCGCCTCTTCGCGGTGAGATCTCGCCCCTGCTCGGCGACCCGGTCCCCGCGGTGCGCGCCGCCGCCGCCACCGCCCTCGCGCAGTCCGTCTTCGGCAGCGACCCCGGTGAGGTCACCCGGCTCCTCGCCTCGCGCATCCCGGAGGAGACCGACCCGGCGGCACTCGGCGCGCTCGCCACCAACCTCGGCCGCCTCACCCTCGAGACCCCCGATCACCGCGCGGCGGCCGCCACCGCCCTGACCACCGCCTCGGCCCGCCTCCTTTCCCTGCCGGGCGATCCCGACCTCCTTGCACGGCTCGGCCTCGCGCGCGGAATGGAGGCCTTCGCCCGCGGCGGCCAGGCGGGTGACACCCTGCCCCTGGCCCTCGCCGCCGCCGCGGCCTCCCTGGCCAGGCTCACCCTCCCGCCCGGCGACCCGAACGCGCATGCCGCCGCCCGGATCCGGCGCACCGCCGCAGCCGCCCTCGTTCACCTGGGCCAGCTCGACGAAGAGGCCGCGCTCCGGCTGCTTCAGGATGCGAACTGGGGCGTGCGGCGCCAGGTCGTCCTCGGCACGAATCGCTACGGGACCGCGCTCGACGACATCATCCCCGCCGCACTGGACGACCCCGACCCGCGGGTGCGCGTCGAGGCGGTCCGCGCGCACCACCGCTGGCTGCGCTCCGCACACGGCTGCGACGCGATCATCGAGGCCGTGGGCGACCCGGATCCGGATGTCGCCGCGGTCGCGATCGGGCTGCTGGGGCGTCCCTGCAGCGACATGGAGGCGCAGGTGGCGGCGCTGCGGGAGCGGGTCGCGGAGCTGGACGCCGGCTGGCGGGCGCCGTCCCGGGCGCTGCACGCGCTCGCGGCGCTCGTGCCGGGCGAGGTGGCGGGCGATGTCGGGAGACTCGCGCGGCACGCCAACCCGTTCGTGAGGGCATGGGCAGCGCGGGCCGCGGGACAGGCGGGGATCGCGGATGTGCTGGCCGAGCTCGCCGACGACCCCGATCCCAACGTGCGCGAGGCCGCGCTGCAGGGGCTGGCGGCGGCGGGGGGGGGGGGGGGGGGGGGGGGGGTCCTGGGGCGGGTGGGCCAGGACGACCCGCAACTGGTCATGACCGCGGTTCGGCAGATATCGCGGCCGGGCCACGATGAGAAGCCACTCCCCGCGCTGTTTGCCGCCCTCGCGCGCTTCACGGCCCGCGAGAGGGAGACCGAACGCGACGTAAGGGTCGCGATTCTGGACGCTATCGGCGCCATGGGCGGGTTTTCCAGCGACGATCTCGCCCCGTACCTCACCGACTTCGACCCGGTCGTGGCGGACCGCGCCGCCGCGCTCCTGAACGCTGACGGCGGTGACGAATACGAAGCCGCGCCAGAGGGGCTCCCCCGCACCCCACCCCCCGACGCCGCGCGGCTCGCCGAGCTGGAACGATCCACCGTCGTACTGACCATGGCCGGTATCGGCGACATCGTGATCGCGCTCCGGCCCGACCTCGCCGCCACCAACGCCGACCGCTTCGCGCGCCTCGCCAGCGAAGGGTACTTCGACGGCCTCACCTTCCAGCGCGTCGAGCCCAACTTCGTCATCCAGGGGGGCAGCCCCAACGCCAACGAGTACTCCGGCGACGGACCCTACAGCCGCGACGAGATCAGCGATCATCCCCACTGGCGCGGCACCGTCGGCCTCTCCACCCGCGGCCGCGACACCGGTGACGGACAGATCTTCGTCAATCTCGCGGACAATCTTCGCCTGGATTTCAACTACACCATCTACGGGGTCGTCGTGGAGGGAATGGACGTTGTGGACGCCGTCCAGGAGGGGGCCGTGATCGAGAGGGCCACGGTTGTGCGCCGGTGAAGCGCGGATTGCTCTGCGCCGTCCTGGCGTCCACCCTTTTCGCGTGCCAGCCCAATACCCACGAGATCGCCCGTCGCGTAGAGATCGTCCGGACCGAGTACGGCATCCCCCACATCCTCGCGGACGACCTCGAGGCCATGGGATTCGGTCTCGGCTACGTCCAGTCGGAGGACTACAGCGTCTCGATCGCGGTCGCGATGGCCGGGAGCCGCGGCCCCCTCGCACGCCATCTGGGCGAGGCGGAGCTGGAGGGCGATTTCGTGGCCCGCGAGACGCACGCGACCGCCGTGGAGGCCTTCCACCAGCTCGACCCTCGCACGCAGAGCGTCTACCGCGGGTTCGCGGAAGGCGTCAATCACTACATCCGCCTGCACCCCGACGAGTTCCCCCCCTGGGTCACGCCGGACTTCATCGGCCCCGACGCCCTCGCCCGCGATGTGCAGAGCTGGAGCCGGGGCGACGCGGCACGCTTCCGCCGGAACCTGGCCACGAGCAGCGCAACAGCCGGCGCGGGTCCGGCCAGCGCCGGGATCACCGCGGGCATCGGGCCGGCCTCAATCCTCCCGGCCAGCGCGAGCTCCGCCACCGCCGAGTCCGCCGTCAGCGCCTCCTTCCTCCTCGACGGATCCAATGCCTGGGCCTTTCACGGCTCCCGCACCGAATCCGGAAACACCATCCTGCTGCGCAACCCCCACCTCCGCTGGGACGGAGACCACGACCTTCTCACCCGTGTCTCCGGCCTGACCTACTACGAGGCGCACGTCCGCGTGCCGGGGGTAATTGACTTCTACGGCGATTTCCGGATCGGGACCGCCTTCGGGATCATCGGCGGCTTCAACCCCCGGCTCGGCTGGGCCACGACCAACAACTACCCGACGCTGTCGCAGGTCTACCGTTTGCGGGCCCACCCGACGCTGAACGACCACGCGCTCCTGGACGGCCGACCGCTCCCTTTGGAGGAGCGCACCGCCACCGTCGACTACATCACCGAGGCGGGCGACACCGCCTTGGAGACGCGCACATTCTGGCACACCCAGCACGGCCCGGTCATCCACCGCACCGAGGACGATGTCTACATCCTGAAGGACCCCCGGGACGGCGAATTCCGGCGCGGCGAGCAGTTTCTGCGAATGATGATGGCAAGCGACCTCGACGAATGGCTCGGCGTGATGCGGATGCGCGCCCACCCCACGTCGAACTTCACCTACGCGGACGCCGACGGGAACATCGCGCACTACTACAACGCCCGGCTTCCCCTTCTCCCCCACCCGGTCACCGGCGACACGGCCGCCTTCGCCGATTCGTCCGACGACATCTGGTCCGAACTCGTCGCCTGGGAGGACCTGCCGCTCTACCTGAACCCGCCCGGCGGCTACGTCCAGCAGGCCAACGATACGCCCGACTACACAAATTTGAACGTCCCCCTCGACCGCGACACGGTCCCACCCAACCTGCCCGAACCGCGGCTGAGGCTGCGGAGCCAGCTGTCGCTCGAGCTGGCGGCGGGCGGCGGACTCGCGGGCGGCAACCCCGAACTCCTCACTCTCGAAGACGTCGTCGCGCTCAAGCACTCGCCGCGCATGCTCATTGCGGAGCGGGTGATGGACGACCTGCTGAACGCGGTGCGGGCGGCGCTGAATGGCGGCGGGGCAAGCGATTCGGGAGCGGCGCGCGATCCGGAATCGGCGCCCGGTCGCGGCCTGGCCGAAGCCCTCGCCGTTCTCGCCGCGTGGGACCGGACCGCTTCCGCCGACAGCCGTGGAGGCGTGCTGTTTCAGCGCTGGGCGGGGGAGTACTTCTCCGGGGCACCCGACTCGCTCCACTGGCGGCAACCGTGGGATCCCGCGCGGCCGGCGACGACGCCCTTCGGCATCCGCGACCAGGCGGCGGCCGTGGACGCCCTCTCGGCAGCGGCGGATTCGCTTCGCAATCGCGGAGTCCCGCTCGACATCCCCTGGGGGGACATCCACAGGGTCATCCGCGGGGGCGTGGATGTGCCCGTGTCCGGCTGTCCGCCCACCCTGGGCTGCTTCCGCGCCCTGTCCTTCGCGCCGACCGACGCAGCGACCGCAGCAGAAGACGCAACGCCGGACCGCGAGGCAGCACAGACAGGCGTCGGGTATCCCCGCCTTGCGGCCAATCGCGGCGACGCCTGGGTGCTCATCGTGGAATTCGGCGAGACTCCCCGGGCCTACACCGTGCTCGCCTACGGTCAGACCGCCCGCAGCGAGTCCCCGCACTACTCCGACCAGGCCGCCATCTTCGCGAGCGGTCGGATGAAGCCGGTCGCGTGGACCGCCGAGGAAATCGAGAGGACTGCGATCCGGCACTACCGGCCGGGGCGGTAGGCTGGGCCGTAGCACCGTAGGCCGGGTGCCTGCCTCCACCAAGTGTGAGCGGTCCTCCGCGTCACGGCGTCTCACCTGAAACCTGATCGCTGCCGAGACACGAAGGTATGGATATCGACAGGTCGATTCGGATCGTGTCCCGCGTGGATATCAGGAGGCCCCCATGAACACGGAACGCAAGCGCGCTGCTGCATTCATCACCGCCACACTCGCCGCTGCCTGCTCCACCGACTCGCCCGAGCCGACTGTCACCCCCGACCAGTCGGCCGACCGGCCGTGGGCCGCCAGTCCTCCGGTCGTGCCGGTCCTGGAAGCGACCACCGGGGACGAGGCGCTCCTTTCCTACATCTGGGACCTGGGCATGGACTCCCGCGGCCACATCTACGTCGTGGACTTCCAGGAACCCGGGGTCATCGAGTTGAACGCCGACCTGGGGTACGAGCGCACCATCGGCCGCGAAGGCGAGGGCCCGGGAGAGTTCGGGAGGACGGCCACGGTCCAGCTCCTCCCGGGCGACAGCGTGCTCGTCTGGGACTCCCGGCTGCAGAGGCTGACCCTGTTCCCACCGGGTAGCGGCGACGTCCTGTCCGTGCATTCGCTGGGCACGCAGGAGGGTAGCGGTACCACATGGAAGTTGCCGGGAAGCGCCGGCTACCTGGCGCTCTCGTCAACGGCGTACCAGGCCGACGGTTCGGACCAGGGTGAGACGCGAACCGCAGTCCTGAGACTCGTGCGTGAAGAGGACGGCCGGGCCGTGGACGAGGTCATCTTCTCGTACCCGGCCGCCGAGATGCTGGTTCTCCGGGAGGAAGGAGCGGTCAGCGTGTCCGGCCATCCCTTCGGGCGCCAGTCCTTTGTCGACATCCTCGGAGATGGCCGGATCGTGTACGCGAGCTCGGATGCGCTGGAGGTGAAAATCATCGATCTCACCGGTGAAGTTCAGACCGCCTTTTCCTACCCGACGACCTATCTGGCTGTGTCCCGCCGCGACCTGGCCGCCGCCGCCGAGGAGCTGGGCCGGGACCTCGGCCGCGCACTGCGTGAAGGAGCGCCCTACGTCTGGCCATCGCTCACCGGCCTTGTGGTCGACGACCAGAGCCGCATCTGGGTCGGGATCCGCGATGTGGACCTCTCGAAGTGGGAGTGGGCAGCCTTCCTGCCGGACGGAACGCATCAGCTCTCCGTCGAGCTCCCGGCCGAGTTCGAGGTGTACGCGATCGGCGGCGGCCGCATGATCGGCGTCGAGCAAGGCGAGTTGGACATCCCGCGGATCCGGGCGTACCGCCTACCCTGAAGAGACGCTTGGCGCGCGCGCCTGTCGAGGCACCAGTCTTGTCCGGGCCGGTTTCGATCGACGTCCGGAATTCGGTGGCCCCCCGTGCAATGCATGGCACGCGATAGACCGGATTGTCATCGGAAGTAGCCCCCAGCCTCTTTCTGCCGCATTTTCAGCCGGCATCCACTTGACAATCCCGCCACTCCAAGACGAGGCATTCGATGAACCCCCGCACCACCCCGGGCGCAACCGGCCTCCATCCCACGTTGCTCGTTCTGGCCACCCTCGCGGCGCTGCTGGCACCCCCCCACCCCGCCACCGCCCAGGCCCCGCCCACCACCCCCCCCCCCCTCGACCTCACCACCCTGTTCGATTTCGGCCATCTCCTCCTCGACGAGAACGGCGACAGCGTGCCCGACCGCCTCGGCGCGACGCTGGTCCTGGCGCCCGAACCGACCACTGCTGAACGGGTAGCCGCCGCCGAGATCGCGGCCCGGCTCGGTTTCGAGACCACGGCGCTCGACCTGCCGCTGCGGCGCGGGGTGCGGCCCGGGCAGGTCGGCATCCTGATCGGCCACGGTGCCCTCGCACCGCTGGGGCTCTCTGCCGCCGACTTCGGCGTGCACACGCCGGCCCCCGGCACCCCACCTACCGTCGCCACCCTGACGGCGTCGCTCGGCGACCGGTGGGTGGCCGTCCTCGGCGGTGATGACGATGCCCTTCTTCGCGCGGCGCGACTCCTCTCGGGGTCCCTGCCTCACATTCGGTCCCTCTCCGGGCCATCCATCGCCGACGTGGGCGACGAGATCAACGAATGGCTCGCGGCGGGCGACTCAATGGCTCAATCGGCCACCTTTTCATACCCGCGCGTCTCCGTCAATGGCCCGGGCGACGAAATCCACCTGTTCGCAGAACTCGGCTACGCCGCCGACCCGGAAGCAGAGACCCCGCTGGACGCCGGCGCCGCCGACGCCCTCACCGCCGATGCGCTTGACCGCTTGGGCGCGCTTGCCCGGGGGCACACGGAAGCCGACAGCACGGAAAACGGTTCCGCCGACCTCGGCTTCCGAAACCTCGCCACGGTGACCGTCACCGGCGGCGGCTGGGAGGTCGAGCTTCCGGCACTGACACCTTCGTCGCCGTCCGGCGGCCGACCCGGCGGGGGTGGCGGCACGCCCGACCTCGCCGACC
>JAPOOQ010000559.1 GCA_026713345.1 Gemmatimonadota bacterium
GAACGACCGCCACAGGTAGGTCCGCTTCTCGGCGCGATAGTCGCCCAGGCGGGCCGGGATCCACGGCGCGTCGGAGGTGGCGTGGACACCCTGCATCGACGCGTGGATGCCCAGTTCGGCGAAGCGCTGCACGTCGTCGGGATGGACGTGCTGTGCGTGCTCGATCCGCCAGCGCAGGTCCTGGGCGCCGCCGGCCGAATCGAAGACGGCTTCGTAGATGTCCAGGACTTCGCGGTTGGCGCGGTCCCCGATCGCGTGCGTGTTGACCTGGAAGCCGTGCTTGATAGCGACGTGCGCGGTCCCGGTGATGTCCTCGACCGTTTCCAGCACGAGCCCGACCGATTCGGGCATGTCCTCGTACGGCTCCAGCAGCCACGCCCCGTGCGACCCGAGCGCCCCGTCGATCTGCCGCTTGATCGACCGCACGGTGAGGTAGTCGTCGCCCTCGGAAGGCATGTAGTAGTCCGCCAGGCGCGCGTCCATCTCCGCGTTCGACTCGCCGCGCACCATGATGTAGAGGCGGACCGGGAGCGCGCCCTCGGCTTCCAGTTCCATGAGCCCGTCGATGGTTGCAAAGGACGCGCCTGCGTCCTGGAAGGAGGTCACCCCTTTCGACAGGGCTTCTTCCGCGGCCAGCGCCACCTCCCGGCGGAACTGTGCCTCGATCTCTTCCTCCGAGCGGCCCGCCTGCGATGCCGCGAACGCTGCCGAGACCGGGCGCTGGGCCGTCTCGCGCAGCAGCCCGGTCAGTTCCCCATTCTCATCGCGGACCAGTTCGCCGCCGGGCGGCGGCTCGGAGTCCCGCGTGTAGCCGCCGAGCTCCATCGCCAGCGCATTCGCGAACCCCGCGTGTCCCGACGCGTGCCCCAGCAGCACCGGGTTGTCCGGACTCACCGCCGAAAGCGACGCGTGGGTCGGATTGCCCTCGACCGCCGGCTCCGGCGGCCGGTCCCACTTCTCCTGGTGCCAGCCCCGCCCCCGAATCCACTCCCCCGGCTCGGCGCTGGCCACCGCTTCGGCCACCATCGCCACGATCGCGTCCCAGTTCGCGGCGCCGTTCAGGTCGAGGATCGTCTTCGAGTTGCCGAGGCTCATGTAATGGCCGTGTCCCTCGATGAACCCCGGCGCGGCGAACCGTCCTTCCAGCTCGATCACCTCGGTGCCGTCGCCGATGAACGCGCCGACCTCCTCGTCGCTCCCCACCGCCACGATCCGGCCATCCGCGATCGCCACCGCCTCGGCCATCGTGTTGTCGGCGTCGACCGTGGCGACCACCCCGCCCCGCAGCACCAGGTCGGCCGACGCGGCTGCCCCGGCGCCGTCATCCGCGCATCCCGCCACTGTCAGCGCGGCGCCAACCACGATCGCGGCTGCAACCAGTCCCCATCGCCACTGCGAGCACGAAATGCAAACTCTACTTGTCATAATGTAAACTCCACTTTACATGAAAGACGGTGTTGTCGTCGAGCGTCCTGCCTAGCGCTGACTTCCGCCAAGGTTGCCCGCGCGCCGTTACCCCCGCCGCGATGCGTGCCACGCCGCGAGCACCTCGGCCTCCCGCTCGGGGCTCAGCCTGTTGAACACCCGGGCCTGCCGCTCCTCCGAACGCGAGAAGTGGAACTCCAGCGTCGCCGCGGTCGTGTCGGCAAGCGACCTGAACGTAAGACCCTTTGCCACTTCCGGCGTGAGGTCGAAGCGCGCAAACCCCTCGTACCCGTCGCGGGCCGGGCGCCACACCGGCATCTCCCCGTAGGGACGCAGGCCGGCGTCGCGCAGGAAGTCCGCGTCCACCCAGGTGAAGGTCGTCTCGGCGGTGGTGACGGCACGGATGCCGTAGAGCATCTCGGACATGGGGCGGGGCGTCGCCGGACCGACCACGTTGTAGGTGCCGTGCTCGCCGGCCTCGGCCATGCGCACCAGCCAGTCGCCGAAATCGCGCACGTCGATGATCTGCACGGGGTCGGTGCCGTCGCCCGGCGAGAGGACCTCGCCGCCGTGATGGATGCGCACGGGCCAGTACGTGAAGCGGTCGGTGTTGTCGCCGGGGCCGATGATCAGGCCGGGCCGGAAAACAAGGGTGCGGTCCTCGCCAAAGGCGTCCCGGGCGATCTGCTCGGAGAGCGCCTTGCCGAGTCCGTAGGGGAGCCGCTCGGCGCCGGGCTCCACGCCTGCGTTCTCATATGTCCACACCGGCGCCTCGATGTTCATCGGCACCCGGCTGGTATCCGCATAGACCGACCGCGTGGACACGAAGATGTAGCGCTCGCACGAGTCCTTCAGGAGGTTCGCGCTCTTCTCCACCCAGGGCGGGGCGTTGGTCGCCGAATTGTCCACGACCACGTCCCAGCTGCGGCCCTCCAGGGCGGACAGGTCGCTCTCGCGGTCGCCGACGAGCTTTTCCACCTCGGGGAAGAGGTGCGCATTCGTGCGGCCCCGGTTGAAGAGCGTGACCTCGTGCCCGCGCGACAGCGCATACCCGACCTGGTGCGGCCCGATGAAGCCGGTCCCGCCCAGAATCAGGATCCGAAGCGACTGGGCGGCCTGGGCCTGCGGCGCGGCACCGGCGCCATCCGGCGCGGCGCCCTCCGCGCCATCACCCCCCGCGAGCACGGCTGGTGTGACACCCGCCGCAACAGCCCCGCCCGCGGCCACCGTCGTCTTCAGAAACTCCCGCCGATTCGTACCCATTTTCGCTTCCTTGCTATTGCTGGTGTTCCGAGGATGAAATCGCCTTCAGCGCGTAACCGTGACCCGCACGTACGCATTCGTCCAACAGCACTGATCGCCCCCCGTGCTGTCGTTCGCGCTCCAATTGTCGACGCGCGCACGCAGCACGTACTCGCCCGGCTCGCTGAACGCGACAATCGCCGTGGCCTCGCCGGTGCCGCCCACGACCGTGACGCGCCCGGGATCGACGGAGACCCTGCCGGCGGGTCCCTGGTGCTTGAACCAGCTCACCCCCACGTGGACGACCGCGTTGACCATGTCCTCCGGGGCGCGGACCGAGACCTCCTCCGTCCACAACGTCAGCGTGAGCGGCTCGCCCGCCTTCGCGGTGCGCGGCTCCCCCCACACGCCCTGGATGTGCTGGCCCGCCGGCCCGCCGGGGCCGCCGAAGCGCACCACAGGCGACACCGACCCCATCGCCCGCGGCCCGTAGTCCAGCTGGAGCGCCGTGATTCCCACCCGCCCCGGCGTCGCGTTCCTGTGCCCGTTCGCCGTGATCGTCCACACCACCGCCTGCTCCCCGTCCGCGTAGGAGGCGGGAACCGTGACGTGGAAGACCCCCCGGTCCCGGCGCGGGCGCACCGGGAAGTGGGTCGGCTGCATCCCGTCGAATTCGGCCGGCTCGATGAAGTTGTCCGGCCCGAGCGGGATGTCGAGGACCTGCTCGCTGTTCAGGTTGAAGAAGCCGAACGAGAGCGTGAAGGTGCCGTCGTCGTTCCGGTACCAGCCCTCGAAGAAGGGGGCCACCTCGTCACCGCTGGGCAGGATCGGGGCGAGCGGCAGGCGTCGTTGCTGCGCCTCCAGGGATGGGCCCGCCACCGCCGCCACCGCGACCAGAGTCAGTGCCGCGACCGGGGTCCGCGCCGCGGCCAGGATCCGTGCCGCGAGCGGAACCCGCGCCACCCTTCCGCCGCGCATCAGTTGCCGTTGCCCCCGTTGTCGCCGCTGGCGAGCCTCTTCTCGCGCTCCTCGGCCAGCCGCTGGTAGCCTTCCTCGGTCAGGTGTGTGACGGCGATCCACGCGTGCGACATCTCGTCCATCGTGCGCGACCCGCGCGCATACCAGATCCCGGGGTCCGGCGTGAGCTCGTTCTCGGCGGTGTTGTCGTACCACCCGGTCAGCACGACGACCGTTCCCGTCGGCAGGAGCGGCGCGACGTCGTCCTCGTAGATGTAGCTGTGGTGCCAGCGCGCGTCGAAATCCGTGACCATGCTGATGAGCTCGACATCGCCATTGGGATACACCGCCTGAACGGACATCGCGTGCAGGTGCACGTGGCCGTGCGGCTGGTAGCTGTCGATGCGCACCGGATGGTCCCAGCGGTGGAAGCCCTGGGTCATGGCGGTCCCGCCGGGCCGCAGCGCGATGTCGCCCCGGAGCGGGTAGAGGCGCAGGTCCTGCCGGAACTCCGGCTCGTAGCCCTCCTCGTGGAACCAGATCCCGAGTTCCAGCTGGTCGCCGTCCACCTCGTATCCCATGGGATAGTAGTGGGCGTCCCATTCGATCATGTCGCTCGCCTTGAGGAGCCGTCCCGCGTCGCGTGGCACGATCTCGCCAACCTTGCCCATGGCGTACTCCGACAGGCTCTGGATGCGCCGGTACTCGCCCTCTGCGTTGAGCCGCAGGAGGCGCGGGATCGCGTGATGGACGACCTGCCGGCCGGCCGGGAAGGAGGGACGCGTCTCGGCCGCCATCACCCACCTGTCCTCGGCGAGCCCCGTCGGCACGCGCGGACGCCACCAGGAGTCGCCACCCTCGGCCGGCACGTCGAACGGCTTCGACCTGATCACGTGATCCGGCGGGCCGAGGATGTCCTCGAGCTGCCACATCTGCTTGTTCGGCCACTCGATCGGTGGCGGCAGGTCGGCTGGGTCCCCTTCGGGCGCCCCGGCATCCACCCACGCCACGAAGGTCTCGATCTCCTCGTCGCTCAGGCGCCAGTCATCCTTGATATCCTGGATTCCGACCCCGGTATCGAGGTGGTAGGGCGGCATCAGGCGCTTCGAGACCAGGTCCCGCGCCCGCGACGCATAGCGGCGGACCTCCTGGTACGTGAGGAGCGACATCGGGCCCACGGACGCGGGCCGGTGGCAGATCTCGCAGTTGGCCTGGAGGATGGGCGCGACGTCCTTGCTGAACGTCAAGTCGGCTTCGTGGGCTCTGCCGTTGGTCTCCTGGGTCCCGACTGTGGCCGCGCCCTGCTGGGCCGCGACGGGAGAGGTGGTCACCAGCGCCAGGATGGCCAGTGCCCCGATGGCTGGCGCCAGGGTGGCAAATGGGCTGCGCATGAGCAGGTCCTCCTTCAAGAGCGATCCCGCGGAGCCGCTCCGATTCCCGCGCACCGGGCGCGACGCGGCCCCGATCCCTGCTACAATGATGCGTGGGCACCGGACGGCGGGGCAAGCCGTGTGCGACTACAGGTCCCGCTTGCGGGTGCTCACGAATGCCACCCCGAGGAAGAGCGCCACCCAGGCGAGCACCGCGACCGCGACTACCCCGAAGTCGGGATAGTCCAGCGGCGGCTGGCCAATCTGAGCGCGTGAGGCGTTGACGCGGGCCAACTCGTCCGGGTAGTAGAACTCGTTCCGCGTCATCGTATCGAACAGCTGTGTCGGCAGGTAATCGAGATAGGTCTCCAGCGCCGCGTTCCATAACGAAACGAGGGACACCAGCATGTTCTCCACGAGAAAATAGAGGAGCATGATTCCCATCGCGCCTCCCGCCGCCCGGATGGTGGCCGCGAGCAGGAATCCGACCGATCCCCAAAGCGCGAGCGCCAGACCGTAGCCGGACATGTGGTTGAGCTCCGGCGTCCTTGCAAATGTACCGGTCGGTTCCGGGCTGATGACCGAGGCGGCGACGCCTGCGATGATCGGCACGATGAAGAAAGCCGCCACCAGGAACACGAAAGCGATGACCTTGCCGAAGAAAAAGTGCTCCTTGGCCAGCCCGTCGATCACGTTCTGACGCGCCGTCTTCCACCCGAACTCGGGGGCGAAGAGCAGTATCATTGCGACGCCGATGAAGAACGGACCCATGTTGATCGGTGGCTGGAGAACGGCGCGCCAGATCCAGGGCAGCGCGAACGGCGGACCCGGACCGCCCCCCTGCATCGCCCGCATCAGGCTGGGCATCACCGCAGCCACCGTGAAGAAGGCGAAGACGCCCAGCGTGATCCAGAGCGCAGGCCGCTTGCGCGCCTTGATGACTTCGATCCGCAGCAGATGACCGAGTCTGCTCATGATGCGATCTCCGTCATGGAGCCGTAGTCGCCCCGGGTGAGCTCGATGAAGGCGTCCTCGAGGGTCTGCTGGTGCCGGGCGAGGTGGCTCACGTAGATCCCGCGCGCGGCCAGGTAGCGGTTGAGCGCGGCGAGATCGTCAGAAGCCAGACTGACGACCGTCCCCTCGTCGGTCGTCCGCACGTCCGTGGCCTCCGGGTAGTCCGCCAACGCGGCCTCGAGCGTCTCGGGGTCCTCCACCCGGACCAGCGCCCGGACCTGCTCGCTCACGATCTCGGCCACCGTGCCCGTCTTCATCACCCGCCCCTTGCGCACGATCGCGACGTGGGTGCACATCCGCTCCACCTCCCAGAGCAGGTGGCTCGAAAGGAAGATCGTCTTGCCGCGGTCGGCCAGGATCCGGATGATGTCGCGCACCTCCTTCATCCCCTGCGGATCGAGACCATTGGCGGGCTCGTCGAGGATGACGAGCTCGGGATCGTTGAGCATCGTGGCCGCGAGCGCGAGCCGCTGTTTCATGCCGAGCGAATAGGTGCGGAAGCGGTGCCTGCCGCGGCCGGCAAGGCCCACGAGCTCCAGGCACTCGTCGATCCGGTCGTTGCCCACGCCCTTGATGGTGGCGGCTACCAGCAGATTGTCGCGCCCGCTCATGTACGGGTAGAAGTTCGGCGTCTCCAGCGTCGCGCCGACCCGGGCGCGCGCGGCCAGGTGACCCCTGGCATCGGACGCCCCGAAGAGGCGGAAACCGCCACCCGTGGGGGTGATAATCCCCATCAGCATGCCGATGGTGGTCGTCTTGCCGCTCCCGTTGGGTCCCAGGAACCCGAAGACCTGACCCCTCTCGACCGCAATGGAGACCTGGTCCACCGCCAGGACTTCACGAAATCGCTTGGTCAGCTCCAGGGTCTGGATTACGGGCGAGTCCGTCATGGTCCTCCCTGCGGGTTCATGCCGCCGCGGGTTGCGCGGGGGTCCGGCGGGCGTAGAGTACCGGGGCAGGGGGGGCTGCGGCAAGCGGCCGACAGACGAGGACGCTAGCAATACTGCCCCCTCAAGGGTCCACAATATGGGGCGAGGGACCATCGAAGCTGGCGGAGAGCCTGACCAATGAGCCGAAAAACGGGTCTGAGCGCGTTCTGGAAAGAGGTGGAACGCCGCCGTGTGGTTCGCAGCGGGGGCTTCTACGTGGTCGCGGCCTTCGTACTCCTGCAGCTGGGGGAGATCATTCTGCCGGCGTTCGATGCGCCGAACTGGGTGATGCAGTCGCTGGTCGTCGTGCTTCTCCTGGGTCTGCCGGTGGTTCTGGCCTGCGCCTGGGTGTACGACCTGACCCCGCACGGCCTCGAGCGGACGAGCGACCAGGGCGTCACGCGGGTGACCCTCGCGCCCCGGGTCGCGCTTCTGGTGGTCACGCTGGTCGTGGCCGGGGGGGGAGCATTGTGGTTCCAGCGAAATGCGCGGGCCGGGGGTGACGGGGCGGCGCCCGTGCCGGCGGGGCCGGACGCCGAGATGCTGGCGATCGCGGATATCGACACGACCGTCACCGCGATCGCGGTCCTTCCCCTGGCAGACCTCACCGGCGGTGAAGACCTCTTCGCGCGCCAGCTGCACGAGGAGATCATCACGCTGCTCAGCGAACTCACCACGCTCAGGGTCGTGTCGCGAACCTCGGTGGAGCGGTATCGCACGACGGACAGACTCCTCCCCGAGATCGCGGCGGAGCTGGGGGTGCAGCGGATCGTGACGGGGTCGGTGGCGATGGCGGCGGGCAGCGACAGCGTGCGCATCTCGGTGCAGCTCCTGGACGCGCCCACCGACACGCACCTGCGCTCGATGACCTACCAGCGCGAGATGAAGGACATACTTCGCCTCCAGACGGAGGTCGCCGTCGACATCGCGAGGACGGTGGTGGGCGAACTGGAAGCCCTCCCGGTTCCGCAACAGTTCGCGCAGATCGATCCGGAGGCGTACCGGCTGACGCTTCAGGGACGGCAGGCGCTGGAGGCGGAGAGGTGGGACGAGGCCCTGGCCCTCTTCGATCAGGCGGTGGAGGCGGACTCCTCCTTCGCGCTCCCCAGCGTCCTGTGGTTCGGCGCCGTATACGGGGCCCGGATGGAGGGGAGGACGATACCGGACGACTCGATCGCGATGGCGGTCACGCACCTGCAGCGGGCCAGGGAGCTCGGCGGCGTCGAGGAGGAGGTTGCGGCGGCGGAGGTGGTAGCCGGGCAGGCCGGTCCGCGGCTGGGCTGGGGGGCGGGCCTGCTCGCTCAGGGAGGAGACGTCGATGCAGAGGCCGCGGACGGGCCTGGGCTGGACGCGGACTCGCTCAGGCGGCGCACCCTGTTGGAGGGGACCAGAATCGGGCGCCAGTTCGGTGAACCGTCCCCGCTCAGGCGGGCGTACCGGTATCGGGAGCAGGGCCAGTACGACAGCGCGAGTGTCATCCTCCGGACGGAGCTCGCGGATAACCCGAGGATGAATCGCGCCTGGGCAGCCCTTGAGGATCTCCATCTCGAACAGCGCGACTACGAGGCCGCGGTTGGGATCCGCGAAGAGTGGATCCGGGCCACGCAGGGCGATGCCGCGGCCGCCGAGAACGCCATCGAAGCGCTGCACGCGACCTTCGACGAGGGCGATCCACGGACGTATTGGGAGTGGCGGCACAACCATCTGGCGGTACGCCAGGAGCGAGGGGACAGCGTGTCGCAGGTGGAACTCGCGACGGTGGCTATGCACCTCGGCGATCGCGTGGGTGCTTTTGACCACCTTGACGCAGCTGTCGAGACGCGGGATCCGGGTCTGGCGTTCCTCTCGACCAACCCCGTGTGGGATCCCGTGCGGCGGCATCCGCGGTTCCGCCAGGTCCGTGAACAGATCGAGGAGCAGATGCAGCAGTGGCGGGAATCCAGAGGCGGACGCGGACGCGGTCCCGGGCCGGGGAGAGAGGGAGCGCGGCGGCCGAACAACCCGGGGTGAGTGGCGGGTCCGGCCGGTTCGACGGCCACACGGCCCGCAGTCAACGCCGTCGCTACCGCGTGTCCACCAGCCGACGCATCAAGGCGGGGAGCGGCGTGGCGGTGATCCCATCGCCAAGGGGGTAGGTCTCCTCTCCCGGATAGACGATGAAGCTGCGGGCCGCGCTCACATCCGTGGTCGCGATCCGGAAGCCCCGGGGGACCCTGGGGGCCGACGACCGCTTCACCTCTATGGCCCAGAGCTCCTGCCCCGGCAGCAGGAGGAGCAGATTGATCTCGGCTCCGGCCCGGGTCCTGTAGAAGAACGCATCGGTCCCCAGTGGGGCGGCGCCGATCAGATTCTCGACGACGTGGCCTTCCCAGCTTGCCCCGGCCACCGGATGTCCGAGCAGGTCGTCGATCGACCGGATGTGGAGCAGCGCGTGGACGATCCCGCTGTCGCGCACAAAGAGTTTCGGGGACTTGATGAGCCGCTTGCCCACATTCGCATGGTAGGGCTGGAGTCTGCGCACCAGCATCAGATCGACCAGCGTGTCGGCGTACCGCTTCACGGACGGCACCGAGACGCCCAGGCTGCCCGCCAGTCTTGCGGCGTTGAAGGGCGCCCCCTGCGAGTGCGACAACATCGTCCAAAGCCTGCGCAGCGTTTCAGCAGGGGCCCTCAGCCCCGATTGTGGGAGGTCCCGTTCCAGATAGGTGCGGATGAAGCCGGTGCGCCAGCGCAGGCTGACGTCGTCGCTGGGTGCGGTGACGCTGTCCGGGAATCCGCCCCGGAGCCAGGACCGTTCCGGATCGCGGCCCACTTCCAGCGCGTCGAGACCCGGCAGTTCATGATAGGCGACCCGCCCCGCGAGGGACTCCGCGGATTGCCGCAGCAGCGCTCCCGAGGCGGATCCGAGGATGAGGAAGTGCCCGCTCTTGCGTCCTTCCCGCCGGCGAGCGTCAATGCGGCCGCGCAGGACCCGGAAGAGATCCGGCATGCGCTGGATTTCGTCGAGGATCACCAGTCGGTGGCGGTGCAGGTCGAGGTAGCGTCCCGGGTTCGATAGCCGGCCCGCGACGCGGGGATCCTCCAGGTCCAGATACAGCGAATCCGCGTCCTCCCTCGCGATCTCCCGGGCGAGGGTCGTCTTGCCCACCTGACGCGGCCCCAACAGAACAACCGAGGGGAAGCAGGCGAGGTCTCGCTGGATCAGGTGCCCGCTTCGTCTGATGATCATATTGGCTAATCTCTAAAAGCTATGGCTGATTAGCAAGGATAATTTCCATTATGACACACTGTCGTATGCATTCGCAACCACCCCCGCTCCCCCCCCCGCCCGCGCGGCGAACATCACATCACGCCCCGGCGGCCCGCCCAGGCGCGGCGCGTAGAACCGCGCGGCGAGGGCCTCCATCACGGGCCGGACGGTGCGTTCGTCGCACAACGCCACCGCGCACCCCCCGAACCCGGCCCCTGTCAGCCTGGCCCCGGCGGCTCCCGCCTCGAGCGCGACCTCCACGATCTCGTCCAGCTCGGGCGTGCTCACCTCGTAGTCGCCGCGCAGACTCTCGTGCGACGCCACCATCAATTCCCCGAACCGGCCGCTGTCGCCCGCCCGCATCGCGGCCTCGGCCTGCGCGACCCGGTGACCCTCCGTGACGACGTGGCGGAAGCGGCGCAGCAGCACGGGGGAGAGCACGCGGCCGGCATCCTCGAGCAGGCGGGCGATCCCCCCGCGCGCCACCAGGACCGAGTAAGTCGGCGACTCAGCGGCCGCCCAACCAGACATGGCCGTGTCCCGCGTCTTGCCGCCGCGCGCGCCGCGCTCGTCCCAACCGGACATGTCCGCGTCCCGTGCTTTGCCGCGGCGCTCGCCACCCCC
>JAPOOQ010000560.1 GCA_026713345.1 Gemmatimonadota bacterium
CTCGCCGAAGGGCTCGACTTCATTCCGCTGACCGAAGAGCGCTTCGACCTGATCCTCCCGGCTTCGCTGGCCGGGGAAGCGCCGTGCTCGCGGCTCCTCGACGCCCTGGACGACCCCGACTTCCGCACCGAGCTCAGCCACCTGCCCGGGTACGACGGCTCGCAGAGCGGACAGGTGACGACGGTGGAAGCGGCGTGAAGAGGGGGCTCGCGGCGCGCCTGGAGCCACGGCGCGCGGCGCACCCGGGGTCGACGAGGGTGGCCCGTCTCGGGCTGGCGGCGTGCGCGGCCGGCCTGCTCGCCGCCTGCGCGAACGCTTCGCCGGACCGCGAACCGCTGCGCGTCTTCGCCGCGTCCTCGCTCACCGAGGCCTTCCAGGAGATGGCCGCCGCCTTCGAGGACGCTTCGCCGGGTACCGAGGTGGTGCTCGCCTTCGCGGGGAGCCAGGTGCTCAGGCTCCAGATCGAACAGGGCGCCCACGCCGACATCTTCGCGTCGGCCGACCCCCGGCACATGGAGTCGCTGGCGCGGGACGGGCTGGTGACGGGGCCGCGGCTGCTCGCGGAGAATGAGCTGGTGGTGATCGTGCCGCCCGCGAACCCCGCCGGAATCGAGGCGTTTGCCGATCTCGCGGGGGCTCACCGGGTGGTGATCGGGACCCCGAATGTGCCGGTGGGGGCGTATACGCGCGAGGCACTTCGCCGCGCCGAGGCGGTGGTGGAGTCGCCCGGGTTCGAGGAGGCGGTGATGGGCCGGGTCGTCTCCGAGGAGAGCAATGTGCGCCTGGTGCGGGCCAAGGTGGAGCTGGGCGAGGCGGATGCCGCGATCGTGTACCGAACCGACGCAGTGCCGGGGCGCGTGCGGACGGTGCAGGTGCCACCCCGGGCCAATGTGCGGGCGCGCTACCTGATCGGGGTGGTGGCAGGCGCTCGAACCCCCGCCGCGGCGGAGCGGTGGGTCGCGTTCGCGTCTTCGCCGGAAGGCCGCCGCATCCTCTCCCGGCACGGCTTCCTCGCCGACGTCAGGGCTGCGCAGTAACGCGTGACCGGCCGCCGGTCTCTCGCGGCGAGGGCGCCGTTCCTGGCCGCCGTCCCGATGCTGCTCATCCTCGCGGTGCCCCTTCTGGCGCTGGCAGGAGCTTCGTCGCCCGGCGAGATCGCCGCGGGGGCACGCCACCCGCTCTTCCTTCCGGCCCTGTGGCTCAGCGCGCGCACCACCCTCGTCAGCCTGGCGATCATGGTGCTGGCTGGCACGCCCCTCGCATGGTGGATGGCGTCGCGCCCCGGACGCCGCTCGCGCATCGTGGAGTCCCTCGTGGACCTGCCGATCGTGGTCCCTCCGGCAGTCATGGGCATCGCGCTCCTGGAGACCTTCGGGCGCAACGGACTCTTCGGACCGGCCCTGTCGTCGCTGGGACTCCAGATCCCCTTCACCACCGCCGCCGTCGTCGCTGCCCAGGTCGTCGTCTCGGCCCCCTTCTACGTCCAGGGGGCGGCCACGGCCTTCCGGCGGGTCGACGAAGACCTGCTGATCGTGGCCCGCACCCTCGGCCATTCACCCGCCAGCGCCTTCTTCCGGGTCGCGGTTCCCCTCGCACTTCCCGGGATGGTCGCGGGCGCGGCTCTCGCCTGGGCGCGCGCGCTGGGAGAGTTCGGCGCCACGCTGCTCTTCGCCGGCAACCTCCCCGGAACCACCCAGACCATGCCGCTCGCGATCTACACCGCGCTGGAATCGGACGCCCGCGTCGCTGTCGCGCTCTCGCTGGTGCTGGTGGGCGCCAGCGCGCTGTTGCTCTTCCCGCTGCGCACCCTCCCCGCGCTCATCGGGCGCCGCTTCGGAACGGGGTACGGTGCCGGAGCGTCGCCGGGCCGTGCCCTGACGGGATCCTGACCCGTGCGCTGGAGCGTCCACGTGCAGGCGTCGGCGGGAGCGTTCAGCCTGGACGCCCGCGTGGAGGGCGAAGCCGCGCCCGTCGTCATCATCGGCCCCAACGGGTCGGGAAAGACCACCCTCCTGCGCGTCATCGCCGGCGCCTATCGGGCCAGCGCGGGGCGGATCCGCCTGGGCGGACGCGTCCTCTTCGACTCGGAAGCCGGGGTCAGCCTCGCCCCCGAGGAGCGTCGCGTCGGCTACGTGCCGCAGGGCTACGGGCTCTTCCCGCACCTGACCGTCCTCGACAACGTCGCGTTCGGACTGGTCGGCGGCCCGCAGCGGCAGGCGCGCCCGGAGCGGCGCCGCATCGCCGCCGAGCTGCTGGCCGATGTGAAGTGCTCGCACCTGGCACCGCGCTACCCGGCGACGCTGTCAGGCGGTGAAAAGCAGCGCGTCGCGCTCGCCCGCGCCCTCCTCCCCGTCCCCGAGATGCTGCTCCTCGACGAGCCCCTGGCTGCGCTGGACGTGGCCGCCCGCCGCGGTCTGCGCGCCTACCTCGCACGGCACCTGGCAGGGCGGACCCGGCCCGCGATCGTGGTCACGCACGACCCCCGCGACGTTCATGCGCTCGGCTCGCCCGTGGTCTACGCTCTGGAGGAAGGACGGGTGGTGCAGAGTGGCCCATCCACACATGTGGCCGCCCACCCCGCCACCGCGTTCATCGCGGAGTTCTTCGGGGTGGACCGCGCCCCGGGGGAGCCGCATCCCGCAGCCGGCCGGTCCAGCGCTACACCGCGTGCTAGTGAGGCCACACCCGGTACCTGAAGGTGACGGAAAACGCCCCGTTGTAGATCGCGTTTCCCTGCACCGTCGCGTCCACCGGGCGCAGGCCGACCTCATAACGCACGCCAAGGGCTCCGCCCCATCCCTCGACCTCCGACCCCATCACCAGCCCGAACTCGAACCGGTTCTGGCTGAAATCGGCGATGTCGCCGCAAAACTGCTCGGCAAGTCTGCAACGGAGCAGAACCCCTACCGATAATCCCCCGAACATGTGCGGACGAATCGACCCGCCGGGCGCCGTGCGAAGCTGCCCCAGCAGCGGCACCTGGAGGTAGGACAGCCTGTACGCCGTC
This sequence comes from Gemmatimonadota bacterium, assembly GCA_026713345.1. Taxonomy (GTDB): domain Bacteria; phylum Gemmatimonadota; class Gemmatimonadetes; order Longimicrobiales; family Gaopeijiaceae; genus Bin94. The sequence goes on from JAPOOQ010000560.1 coordinate 3,008, forward strand.
TGGCCGACTTCGCCCAGTTCGGTCTTGACCGCGGAACCCTTGCTCGAAAAGTGGAGTTCCGGCCGGAAGGAAAATGTCTCTCCCAGCGCAAAATCACCCATGACACCGACCATGTAGGCCGTCCGCCATGTGAAATCGCCCGATCCGCCACCGATGAAGTTGGTCCGCTGAATGCCCCCGATAATGTCCACGGGGAGCTGCGCGGACGCCACGGACAGGGGAGCGGTGGCCAGGACAACGCCTACCAACAGAACAGCCCGAACCCGACCGAACTTGCTCGTCATCTCATCTCCCGGTTGCACGAGGTGCTGATTGAGTCTGTTCGCAGCCTGCCCGCCGGTCAATGCACCCGCGGTCCTACTGCCGGCTTGATCCACGCGCGGGAGAGCCGCCCTTGACAGCTGCATCCCCTGCGGACGTACCATTTCGAAGTCGACCCTTCCGCATTCAAAGGAGCACCGAACGCCATGAAACGCCCGCAGACCACCCTGTTGTTCCTGTCCGCCTTCGGGCTTGCGACGGCCCTGGCAGCCTGTGCGAGCGCTGGCGGCTCCAGCGATGGCAGCCCCCGCCGGGACCCCAATATGATTACCGCCGAGGAGCTGGTCGATTTTTCGACGACCAACGCGCTCGACGCGATCCGCCGTCTTCGTCCCCGCTGGCTGCAGGGCCGGGGAAACCTGCGTCCGATGGTTGTTGTCGACGGGGCCAGGATGGATAATCTCGAGGATGCGCTCCAGTCGATCCAGGCGGCCAGCGTGAGGACGATGCGGTACATGAGCGCAACGGACGCCACCATGCGCTTCGGCACCAACTTCCTGGGCGGCGCCATCGAGGTGACTACCCGGGGCGGGTAACACGGCAGGGACGCCCTACCCCATCAGGAACCGCCGCGAAAAGTCGGCCAGGACGCGGGCGCATGCCTCGATCTCGTCGACCGCGACCCACTCGTCGGCCGCGTGGGCCCGGGCGATCGACCCCGGCCCGAAACAGACGGCCGGGATCCCGTGCTCGTTGAGGAAGCACGCGTCCACCCACGCCGTCATCCCCCCCACCGCCCCCCGCAACCCCGCGCGGCGGCACGCGCTGCGCAGCCCCTCCACCAGACCCGACCCCACCGGCACCTCCGTCGCTGCGCGGTAAAGCCCCGCTTCCACGGTCGCGTCCAGGCCGGGGCACCGCTCCTGCGCGCGCTCCAGCACCCGGGCGGCCTCGGCCATCACGTCCCGGGCCGTTTCGCCCGGCAGCGTGCGCCGCTCAACGACGAGCCGGCACCGGTCCGGGTAGACCGACGGCGCGCTTCCGCCCTCGATCGTGCCGGCGTGCAGGGATGCGGGACCGAGGAGCGGGTGGGCGGCCTTGCGCGCGAGGCGCCGGGACTCCTCCTCGAACGCGACCAGCACATGGCCCATATGAGTGATGGCGTCCACTCCGGCGTCGGGCCGCGAACCGTGCGCGGCGCGTCCGTCCACCCGAACGTTCATCCACAGGAAGCCCTTGTGCGCCGGCATGACGGCGAGCCCGGTGGGTTCGCAGACGACCGCCGCATCGGCGCGCAGGCCGGACGCGACGAGCGCCTCCATCCCGAGCGACGCATGCTCCTCGTCCGCCGTCAGCGCCACGACGAGTTCACCCGGGATCTCCTCGCGCGCGAGCTCGGCCGCGACGGCAAGGATGCAGGCTACCCCCGACTTCATGTCGGCGGCACCCCGGCCGAAGAGGCGGCCGTCACGGACCGCGCCGGAGAACGGGTCCGCCATTCCGTCCACGCCCACCGTGTCGAGGTGGCCGTTCAGGAGGAGCGACGGACCGTGCCCGGTGCCACGCCGCGCCACCACGTTGAACCTCCCCGGAGCCACCTCGGTCACGACCGGCCGGTAGCCCCAGCCGAGTAGCCATTCTGCGGCCAGCACCGCCACCTCGCGCTCGCCCGCACCACCCTCCTCCAGCACCGGATTCACGGATGGCGTGCGGACGAGCCGGCTCGTCATCGTCACCGGGTCTCCGCTGTGGAGTGTCTCGATCATGTGTCCAGATTTCGTGTCAATGTTAGGAAAAATGTACACCCCGACCGATCTGCGACTGGGCCGTCAGGATCAAAAAAAGGCACCTGGACCTTGAAAACATATGTTTTCACGGCCGAAATCGCCTCTTTGGCCCCGCGCACCACCCCATGAATGGGACGGCACGGTTATTGCTGATGTTAGTGAGCGCCGGCCGGGAGGTCCGGGCCAAACCCGGTTCCTCTCGCGCGGATTCGGCGAACGGTAACATTCAGACCACAGGAGGGTGCGATTCGCAAGATCACTGTCAATCTGCTGAGCGCGGCAGCGCTCGTTGCAGCGGGCTACGCAATCCTCCGCCAGGGGAACGATCGGTCGGAGCCGGACGAGGCTCGGATCGAAGATGTCCCCGCGGGAGAGACGATTCCCGGCAGGATCCGGCTGGAGAAGCTGAGAGAGCTGGGGATCTGATCGCGGCCTGGCTCCGCCAGGCTGTGGATCCGGCCCGCCGCCCGAGCGTGGCGGCGCAGACGGAAAGGGGGGTGACCCATCGCGGGTCGCCCCCCTTTGTCCAGCCGGCTACTCGAAGTGCGCCGCGTTCTTCTCGATGTAGTCGGACCATTCGGGCGGTACGTCCGTGTCCGGAAAGATCGCCTGAACCGGACATTCCGGCTCGCAGGCGCCGCAGTCGATGCACTCGTCGGGGTGAATGAGATACTGCTCGCCGACTTCGTAGATGCAGTCGACCGGACAGACCTCAACGCAACTCGCGTCCTTGGTGCCGATGCACGGCTCGGTAATGATGTATGTCAAGCTGTTACCTCTGGATGCTATTCTGACAACCTCTCGGGGCCTTGCGGCCCTTATGATTGCCGATCCCACCCCCCATTGCAACCCCGCC
>JAPOOQ010000561.1 GCA_026713345.1 Gemmatimonadota bacterium
AGCGGGGCCCCGAAGGTGAGCGCGCCGTCGTCCGAGAAGGCGACGTTGACTCGCGGCAGGTTCTCCGGCGCGGTGAACCACGCCACCACGACGGCAGCGTCACGGGCGGCGAGGGCGGGACCGTTCACCGGGCAGCCTCCGATCACCCAGCCGTCCTCGTGCACGGGAACCCCGGGCGTCCACCCCGTGCCAACGAGACGACTCACGGCGATGTCGCGAACCTCGCCGTCCGCCCGGTCCCGGTACGCGAGCACCGGAACCCCGTCGGCGACGACAGCGTCGGTCTGGCAGCACTCGCAGGCGCGTCCGTCGACCAGCAACTCGGGGCCGGGAACCGTGACGGAGCGGCGCTCCACCCCCGCCACCGAGCCCGTCCCGCCCACCGCGGGAACCGCCAACGGCAGCGATCTGGCCCGCACCGACATCGGACCACCCGGCGCCGTCATGGCGCGCCCGTCCAGCCAGGCGGCCCACACCGCGCCGTCGCGCTCGAAGAAGGACACGAACCCGTGCTCGGTGGGAGTGCCGTCCTCGTGGGGCGTCCACGGAGCCGACCAGGTGGCGCCCCGGTCCACCGACCAGGCGGTCCGGACGCCGTAGTCGTAGGTCCCCTGCCCACCCCGCTGGAGCCAGTGGGCCACCAGGAGGCCGCGGTAGGGCCGGACCGTGGGGAAGTCCGCCCAGTTGACGAAGAAGTCGTCCCCCTCGGCTACCGTGGCCGGCGAGCTCCAGCTGCGGCCGTCGTAGTGCGAGACCGCCACCCGGTGGCCTTCGGACGAAGGTTCCGTCCAGCTCATCCACACGCCGCCGGCGTCCGGGGCGAGGAAAGGCTGGCCGCTGCCCGGGGCCGCCGGAGACGCGATCTCGGCCGCCTGGGGTCCGGCCGCGCCCCCCGCGACGGACCCGGCCGCACCTCCCTGGGGAGAGCCACCGGCGGCTGCGTCACCGCCACCGGGGCCGCAGGCCGCGTAACAGAGAATCGCCGCGGGCAGGAGCAGCGCGGCGGCGTACGGGCGCCTTCGCGGCGCAGCGTCCGCATGTTGCGGGAGCTTCGTTGCTGTGGTCATTCGCTCTCCAAGGGTGTATTCTCCAATGAGATGGAGAGACAAGTTCGCGAATCGGTCGCCCGGGCCCAAGGGACCCTGGACCCGTGCGCCGGGTATATGCATAACAGCCCGGCGCAGGCCGGGCCCACCAAACGACGATGCCGACGGTGCGAGGCGGGAATCGGACCCTTCCGCGCCGTACGCCAAAAGGGGAAAAGGTTGATCATGACAGCAGCACTCGGCACCCGACGGAACCGAGGGGCGCGCATCCTGGCATGGACCGGGGCCGCCGCGCTTCTGCTGACCCTCCCGCTGCCGGGGTCGGCGCAGTACTTCGGCCGCAACAAGGTGCAGTACGAGAACCGCGAGTTCGAGGTGCTCACCACGAGGAACTGGGACATCCACTTCTACCCCGAGGTGTACGACGTGCAGCAGGGCGTCATCGAGGATGTGGCCCGGCTCTCCGAGCGGTGGTACGAGCGCTTCTCCCGCTTCTTCCAGCATGAGTTCGACACGACCAAGCCCCTCATCATCTACGCCGACCAGCCGGACTTCCTTCAGACCAACACGCTCCAGGGCGCGATCGGACAAGGCACCGGCGGCGTGACCGAGTCGCTCAAGGACCGGGTGATCATGCCCCTGACGGCTTCCTACCAGGAGACGAATGCGGTGCTCGGCCACGAGCTGGTGCACGCGTTCCAGTACAACATCGCGCAGAGCCGCAGCGGGGGAGGGATCATGCGGCTGGCGGCCCAGCCGCTCTGGATGGTCGAGGGCACCGCGGAGTACCTCTCGCTGGGCCGGGAACACCCGCACACCGCGATGTGGCTCAGGGACCACATCCACAGGGACGAAAAACCTGATCTGATCGCGATGACCCGTGACATGAAGTACTTCCCGTACCGGTTCGGGCAGGGGTTCATCTCCTACCTCGGCGGCACCTACGGGGACGAATCCCTTGCGGACTTCAATCGCGCAGCGTTGCAGATCGGGTGGGAATACGCGATCCAGGAAGTGTACGCGATGCCGCAGGACAGCCTCTCGGCGCAGTGGTGGGATGCGGTCGAAGCCGAGTACCTGCCCCTGATGGCCGGTAGGACCGACCCCTACGAGACCGGGAACGTCCTGCTGTGCGTGGAGTGCGGTGGAGGGCGCGTGAACGTCTCTCCGTCGCTGAGTCCGGACGGACGCTACATCGTATACCAGTCCGAGAAGGACCTCTTCTCGATGGACATGTTCATCGCCGACGTGGAGACCGGACGGATCCTGCGGCCCCTGCAGCGCAACGAGAGCCAGTACATCGACGGCATCCGCTACATGGACTCCAGCGGCTCGTGGTCGCCGGACAGCCGCAGGCTCGCCTTCGTCGTGCTCGCCGGCGGCGACAACCAGCTGGCGATCATGGACATCCAGGGGGGTGGCCTCGAGCGGATCGAGATCCAGGAACTGGGAGCGCTGCAGAATCCGGCCTGGTCGCCCGACGGGCGCGAGATCGCGTTCACCGGGCTCAGGGGCGGGATCTCCGACCTCTACATCTACGAACTCGAGACGGGGACCGTCCGGCAGCTCACCAACGACAAGCACGCCGACCTGCACGCGACCTGGTCGCCTGACGGACGCACGCTCGCGTTCGTGTCGGACCGTGGCCCGGAGACCGACTTCGACGAGCTGGTCTTCAGCAACTACGTGCTTTCCTTCCTCGACATCGAAACGTCGCGGGTAACCTCGATGACGGTGTTCGCCGACGGCAAGCACACCAACCCGGTCTACGACGCCAGCGGCGAAGGGGTCTTCTTTCTCTCCGACCACGACGGGTTCCCCGACATCTATCATGTGAATCTGGTCGACGGCGCCCGGCGCAGGATTACCCGAACCGTCACCGGGGTGAGCGGGATCACGCCGCTGTCGCCTGCGATCTCCTATTCGCCGGCCAAGGACCTGCTTGCCTTCTCGGTGTTCCATGAACGCGGATACATCGTGAACACCGCGAGGCCGGACGAAATGGCAACCTACGTGGATGTGCTGGCGGACGCGGGGGGAAGCCGCGGCAGAATGCTGCCTCCGGCCCTGCCCGGGGTGCGCAGCCGGGTCGCCGACTACCTCGACGACCGGTTCATGGGACTCGTAGCGCCGGGCGTCTACACGGCGGACCAGGCCGAGGAATACCGGCCCTCGCTGGAGCTGGATTACGTCGGCCAGCCGACCGTCGGCGTCGGCGCCGCCGCCTTCGGGTCATACGTGTCCGGCAGCGCCTACGCGTACTTCAGCGACATGCTCGGCGACCGGTCGATGGGGGTATCCCTGCTCGCCAACGGCTCCCTCAAGGATGTGGGCGGGCAGGTCTTTTACATGAACCAGAAGAAGCGGTGGAACTGGGGGGTGGGCGTTCAGCACACTCCCTATCTGCGGCAGTACTACGGCGTCGATAACAACTCCTTCGTCGTCCTGCGAGAACGCATCTACATCGACGCCCTCGACGGCCTGCTGGCGTTTCCGCTGTCGGCCACACGCCGGATCGAAGGTGGAGTGGGCGTGGTCCGCTACGGCCACAGCGTAGAACAGGAAACCTACTTCCTCGATCCCTTCGGGCGCGTCGTGGATTTCCGACGGGAAGGCCGGCCGGGACGTGATCCCCTCCACCTCGCCTCCGCGTCCGTCGCGCTGGTGGGAGACAATTCGTTCGCCGCCTTCACCAGCCCGGTGCGCGGACATCGCTACCGATTGGGCGTCGAGGGACAGTACGGTACGGTAAACTTCCAGACGCTCACAGCCGACTTCCGCCGGTACTTCAATGTCTCCGGCCAGCTAACCCTGGCGTTCCGCGGGCTTCACCTGGGGCGCTACGGCAACACCGCGGCCCTCGACAACCACCAGCTCGGCCCGTTCTTCCTCGGCTACGAGACATTCATTCGCGGCTACGCGTACAACTCCTTCGACAACATCCTCCAGGCACGGAACTGCCAGGTCTCGATCACCGGCTCCAACTGCGCCGAACTGGACCGCCTGTTCGGGCACCGGCTGGCGGTCGGCAACGCGGAACTCCGCATTCCCTTCACGGGGATCGAGGAGTTCGGCCTGATCGTCTTCCCGTACCTGGCCGTCGAACTGGTGGCCTTCTCCGACATCGGCATGGCCTGGGACGACCAGCGGCCCGGGGACTGGTCGTGGTCGCGCAGCGAGTACGACCGCATTCCGCTCGCGAGCAGCGGCTTCTCGGCGCGGATGAACGTGCTGGGACTCCTGATTCTGGAGACCTACTACGCGTATCCCTGGCAGCGCCCCGGAAAGGGCTGGCACTGGGGATTTCAGATCGCGCCCGGCTGGTAGGAGCGTCGCGGGAGGCCGGTACGGCCGGTCAGAAGATCCGCAGGCTGATGTAGCGGCGCGGGTTCTCCTTCAGGTCATCGGTGAGTTCGCGCAGGCTCACCGCCAGATCGGTGTAGGCGTCGTAGAGCGAGTCGTCGACCGAGAGTCGGCCCAGGGTGCCCTCACCCCGCTCGATGCGGCCCACGACGGTGTTGAGCGACGCCACCGTTTCCTCCAACCCTGCCGAGGAGCGCTCCAGGCTGGCGAGCGTCGCTTCCGCCGATGCGAGAGTGTTGCGCCATTCCTCCGCGCCCGTCACGTCCTCCACGTTGGCCGCCGCCCGCCTCAGGTCTTCCAGCACGGACCGTGCTTCCGTGTACAGGCTGTCGACGGAGTCCAGCATCCCGGCCGCGCCGTTGAACAGGTCGCGCACGGCCCTCACCGCGCCCTCGGTGCCGGCGATGGTCGAATCGGACAGAAACGCCTGGATCCTCGTCAGGACATCGGCGGCGTCGCCGGACATGTCGCCAGCCACATCCAGCACCCCCGCGACGGTCTCGCCCGGCAGCAGCGTCCCGGGCTCCACGAACCCGGGGCCGGGACCGGTGACGACCTGGACGACCATTCCGCCGAGGAAGCCGGTGGAGCGCACCTCGGTCCAGGATCCCGCCGGGATGTTCCAGCCGCGTTCGATCTCGAGCGACAGCACGACCCCGGCCTCCTGCGTGAGGTCGAAGTCACGCACGCGCCCGATGTGCACGCCGCGCATCGTGACCGCGTCCCCGCTCCGCATCCCGCCGGCGTCGTCGACGTGGGTCAGCACGGTGTAGCGTCCCCGGAAGGTCGCGGGGCTGGTCATCATGAAGAGGATGATGAAGAAGCCGGCAAGCCCGAGAATGACGAAGATCCCGACACGAATCTCGCGCACGCGCGCTGCGGGCGGAATGGCGCGCACGATCTCGTCGTCCGAAGGGCGGCGACCGGTAGTTTCCGCGTTGTTCATGACATTTCCACCACATCCAGGGCGGCCTCCGCGGCCGCGCGATCAACGAATGCTCTGACGACCGGGTCGGTCTCGGTCTGGAACTCCTCGGGAGTCCCGCAGAAGCGGATGTGCCCCCCCTCCAGCATGGCGACGCGCCCGCACATCCACAGCGCGCCCTCCACGTCGTGGGTGACCAGGATCGAAGTGACCCGAAGCTCCTCGGAGAGCCCCTTGATGAGCCGCTCGACCGCCGCGGTATTGACCGGATCGAGACCGGTCGTGGGCTCGTCCCACAGAAGAATGCGCGGCCGCCCGACGATGGCGCGGGCGATTCCGACGCGCTTCTTCATCCCTCCGGAAAGCTCCGCCGGCAGGATGGGCATGACCTCCACGGGATCGAGGTTGACCATCTCGAGCGCCTCCCAGATGGCCTTGGCCACCTCGGGCGTCCGCATGCCCCGAAGGCGCTCGGCCGGCAGTCCCATCTCGACGTTGCGGTAGACGTTCATGGAGTCGAAGAGGGCCGCGTGCTGGAAGACGTAGCCGACCTTTTCGCGGACCGAATCCAAGACGCCCCCGCCGCCATGGTAGACGGACAGCCCCGTCACCTCGACATCCCCACGGTCGGGGATGATCAGGCCGATGGTGGTCTTGAGCAGCACGCTCTTCCCCGTTCCGGAAGGCCCGAAGAGCGCGAACATCTCGCCCTCGTAGATGTCCAGGTCCACGCCCGACAGCACCGGCCGCTTGAAGGCCTTGTGGGTGTTGCGGTAGCGGATGACGGGGTCGGCGGTCATGGGTCGGTCACTGCAGGAAGAGGGGCGGGAACATCGCGTCGAGGATGAAGATCGTGAGGAGCTGGAACATCACCGAGTCCGTCGTCGTGCGGCCGACCCCTTCCGCCCCGCCCCTGGTGCGGAAGCCCATGTGGATCGCGATCACGGGGATGGCGAATCCGAAGGTGATCGCCTTCATGAACGAGTAGAAGATGTCCCAGGACTGCCAGAAGAGCCGCGCGCCGAAGAGGAACGTCTCGAAGCCGATGTCGAGGGACATCTGGGCCGAGATCATCCCCGAGGTGGTCCCGATCAGGTTGGCGATCCCCGCCAGGGCGGGCATCACCACGAGCCCGGCCAGGATCCGCGGCGCCCCCAGGATGATCAGCGGATCACGCCCCAGCGACCGGTAGGCGTCGATCTGCTCGGAGACGACCATGGTGCCCAGCTCGGCGGTGATTCGCGCGCCCACCCTGCCGACCAGCACGACGGCGGTCAACACCGGTCCGAGCTCGAGAACCACGCTCGTCACCGTGATGCTTCCCACCACATACAGGGGCACCGTCGAGGTGAGCTGGTAGCCGCCCTGCTGCGAGGTCACGATCCCTGTGAGTACGGCCGTGACCATCACGATGGGGAGACTTTGCATCCCCATGATCTGCAGCTGGCGCACGAACTCGCGGAAGGAGACGCGGAGACGCGCCGCGGCCGAGAAGGTGGCCCAGACCAGGAGCCCGATCTGCCCCGCGTGCTCGGCCCAGGACTCCCACCAGCGCGCCGCCCACCGCAGGGGTCGCTCGTACAGGGTGGCGCCGCTCACCGCGCCCGGGGGCGGCGAGGGGCGTTGCGCGCTGCGCCCGGACTGAACACGACGCCCAGCGAAAGCGTCAGCTCGTTGATGGTGGTGGACCAGATCTGCTGACGAAACTCGAAGAAGGGCACGACCATCGGCAGGACCGGGATACGGATCCCCGCGATCAGGTTCATGGACCAGTCGGAACTGGTGGTTCCGTCCGCCTGGCCGTCGCTGAAGCGGTGGTAGTCGGCACCCAGCCCAAGGTAGAGGGCTCTCGGCGGAGCCAGCAGGACCTGCGCGCCGGCGTTGAAGGCGGAACAGTCGGCACAGTCCGGGAAGAAGTGGTCGTAGGTGCCGGCAAACGTCAGGTTCGGGGCGATGAAGTCCATCGCGACTTCGGCGCGTCCACCGAACCCGTACGATCCTTCGAAAACTCCCGTCTGGTACACGCCGTACCCGCCAGCCCGGACCTGGGCGTCCAACCCCTGCGGCAGCCAGCCGGCCACCGCCGCCAGGGCGATGCAGAGGGCGCGCACGGCAACCCCGGAGCGCGACCGCATCATCCGGCCCGATCGGATCCGCACAGGCGAATCCCGAAGAGGAAACTTCAGCATCTGTCGAAGTCCAAGGTCGCGCACGATACCCCCCGGTTGATTTCTCCCCATCCGTGGCCACAGGTTTTACCCGTCACGCGCCGCTCAAGATCCCCAGCCGCACGGGCTGGTGCGCTCCTGGACCGTCGATGAAGCTAACACGCACAGCGAGGTCAATATAGGATGGACCCGGTTCGGACAGGCACCGCAGCTGGATGGGTCGCCGCTGGAGGGAGAGTCCCCCGGCGACCTGGGCGGTGGGGTGCCCGCCTGGGCACACTCGGCGCGCTCTTCTGCCTCGTGGCCGCCGACGGGGCCCACCCCTTCCGCCTTTCGGTTGCCGACACCGGCATGACGGGGCCGGTGCTGCACGCGCGCATCCGCTTCTTCTGGGACGACCTGCAGCTGGCCGTGATGCAGCATGCCTCGGACATGGAGTTCAGGCTCGCCGAGACCCCCGAGGTGGATGCGATCATCGAACGGTACATCAACGAAATGCTGGTGCTCACCGCCGGGGACGACGTGCTTCCGGGGAAGGTCACCGCCCGCGGCATCGACGAGGCCGACATCGTCGACGAAGTCATGTGGTGGTACAGGGTGGAGTATTCGCTGGACGAGTCCGTCGAGCGCGTTCACGTCAGCAACCGGCTTCTATTCAACGTGTTCGAAGACCAGCGCAATCTCATCCACCTGAAGACGCGGCGGGGCCGGGAGCGGGCCTGGTCCTTCTCCTGGTCCGACGACAACGTGACGATGCGGCTGAACTAGTCGGCCGGGCAGCAGCCCCGCCCGGGCCGGCCGCAATCAGCGTGGCACCATCCTCCAGAAGACGATCCCGCCGGCCTGCTGCCCCACCTCGACCTCCGCGACCCGCTCGAAGGCTTCCAGATCGAAGATGTCCACCTTGCCGGGCTCGGCCCCGACTCCTTCCACCGACACGAAGGCGTAGCGGCCGTCGGGGCTTGTCACGACGCCGTGGGTGACCGTGGTGGACGAGGGCGCCGTACCCAGGGAACGGCCCGTCGCGGTGTCGAAGAACTGCCCCCCCGCGCCCGCCTTGAGCGTGGCGACGAGGACGGCGTCGTCGGGGGTCAGCGCGAGATTGTAGGGGCCCGCGCCCGTCTCCAGAACCCGTACCAGCGACCAGGAATCCCGGTCGATCTCCAGGATGCGCCCTGCGCGGTTGCAGGCGACGAAGAGCGACCTGCCGGTGCGCGCGGGCACGACCCAGGTGGGCGAGCACGCAGGGGACGGCCGACCGTCGTCCACCGCCACCGGGAAGCGCCGCGACACCTCGAAGGTGCGGGTGTCGATCTCGACGATCTGGTCGTCCATCATGCACGCCGAATACAGGTACACTCCGGCGGCGTCCAGGCGGGCGCCGTGCGGCATGGTGCAGGTCTCGACCTGGTCGACCTCGATCATGTCGGGTGTGTAGACGACCGAGATCGTGGACGGAACCATCTCCCCGTGCAGGTTGAAGTTGGCCACGAAGGCGTAGAGGCCGTCGGGCGTGAGATCGAGGGTGGCGGGGAAGTAGCCCAGCAGGATGGGGTCGCCGACCAGCGTGTCCGGGCCCGCGTGGAACTTCCACAGCTTGCCGTCGGGTACGCCGTGTCCGGTGGTCATGAAGAGGAAGCGCCCGTCGGGGGAGATGTTGAGGCCGTGCGGCCCCTCCGTCTCGGTCGCCATCTCGCCGACGGCGATGGTGCGATCGAGCGCGGCGCCTTCCGGACCGAAGCGGACGCGGTGCAGCAGGTCCGCCGACTCGGCGCCGACGTAGACGTAGTAGTCGGCGGTCGGGGGCTGCTGGGCGTCCGCCTGCCCCGGCGCGCCGGGGCCGATGATGGCGAATGCCAGGAGCGTGCCGCCGAGCGTGGCCCCGCAAAGCACCGGTCGCCGGCGGGCCTCGGGCTGCCGCGCTTCAGGCTGCACTGTAAAGACCGCTTTACAGAATGTCATCTTCACGTTACACTCCGCGTCCTGCGGGCGAATCCGGTCCGGGACTGCTAGCTTACGGATAGCCCGTCGCCAGGGGCAAGGGCTGTCTCGCCGAAACCCGGCCAGGCCCGGTCAACCACCTGCCAACACCCGCCTCAATCACCCAAAGCACCCGCCTGATTTGCTGACTCAGCTGTTTGCGGTCGTGGGAATCTCCCTCGCGATCTCGTTCATGTGTTCGGTCCTGGAGGCCGTCCTCCTCTCCGTCAGCCACTCCTACGTCGCACTGCTGCAGAACGCGGGAGACCGCGCCGGCGACATCCTGCACGCGATGAAACGCAGGATCGACGAACCGATCGCGGCCATCCTCACCCTCAACACGATCGCCCACACGGTCGGGGCCACCTTGGCGGGTGTAATCGCGACCGCCGCATTCGACGGGAACGACCTCGCGGTCGGGATCTTCACCACGGGCTTTGTCATGGCCGTACTCGTGCTCTCCGAGATCATACCCAAGACGATCGGCGTCACCTTCTGGAAGCGGCTGGCCCGCCCCACGGCGCACATGGTGCGCGCCATGGTGGTCCTGATGAAGCCGGTTCTCGTCCCGCTCGGGTATCTGAGCCGCGGGATCGGGCCGCGCAAGGCCGGGCCCGCCACGGTCAGCCGCGCCGAGATCGAGGTGATGGCCGAGCTGGGGCGGCGGGCGGGAGCGATCGACGAGGACGAGTTCCATGTGATGTCGAATGTCATGCAGCTCGACGAGATCGCCGTCAGCGAGGTGATGACGCCGAGGATCGACATCGTGGCCGTGCCCGCGGGCGCTTCGGTGACCGAGGCGATGGACGTGATGCTCGACCGCGGGAAGCTGCGCCTGCCGGTGTACGAGGAGAGCCTCGACCGGATCGTGGGGATTCTGCTTGCGCGGGACCTTTGGCGGGCCGCACGGGACGGGAAACAGGGCATCCGCGAGATCATGCGTCCCGCGCCCTTCGCGCCCGCCTCCAAGGTGCTGGTCGAGCTGATCCAGGAGATGAGGGCGAACCGCAACAAGATGGTGATCGTGGTAGACGAGTACGGAGGGACCGCCGGCCTGGTGACGCTCGAGGACCTGATCGAGGAGATCGTGGGCGAGTTCCACGACGAGCACGAGACCGACGAGCCGGCCGAGTTCCGGGAGATGGCGGACGGGCGGCTGGTGATCTGGGGCGGAACGCCGCTAAAGGATGTGGAGGACCGGTTGGGTATCGAGTTCGGCGAGGAATTCGACACCGTCGGCGGGTATGTCTTCGGTGCGCTCAACCGCGTGGGCCGGGTCGGGGATTCGGTCGACGCCGGAGGGGGAAGGCTGCGCATCGTCAGGATGCTGCGCCGTCGGATCGAGTACCTCGTCTTCGAGTTGCCGCCCGGGGAATAGGTTCAGGGGCTCGCGCCCATCTCCGGCGCACCCGCGGCCTTCACCTCCGCGCTCTTGAGACTTCGCTCCTCCTGCCAGAAGGAGATGGCAAGCAGCACCGCTCCGCACGAGATCGCCATGTCGGCCACATTGAAGATCGGCCAGTTCATGAATCCCAGGTTGATCGGGCCGATGAAGTCGACCACGCCCTCGTCCCAACGGATCCGGTCGATGAGGTTCCCCAGGGCGCCGGCGATGACCAGCGTGAGTGAAACCGTTCGCGTGTAGTCGTCGCCCCGTGCCCGCACCAACAGCACGACCATGAGCCCCAGCGCCAGGAAGGCGACCGGGATGAAGAACCAGCGCGGATCGTTTCCGATCGAGATGCCGAAGGCGGCTCCGCGGTTGAGCGCGAACGTGAGGGGTACGAATCCACCCAGAAAGTCGGGTCGGGAGACCTCCTCCTGGAGCACGTTCACCGCCCAGCGTTTGGTGATGATGTCGGCGATCAGGATGAGCGGCAGCACCACGCCGAGCATCGCCAGCTTTCGCTTCACGTTTTGGGATCTCCAGGGAAGAGCCGCCCCGCCGTCTGCACGGACGGTCCGGAGCGGTCGGTTGAAGGGACTCAAAGATGGGGAAGTGGAGGCGGCGGGAGTCGAACCCGCGTCCGCGAATGGATCCTGCGAGACCTCTACGTGCGTAGATCACCGATTGTGTTCACCTTCGGCAGGTCCGGTGAACCAACCTGCCGGGGCTAGCCACCCGAGTGTCTCGTTCTCCGGTCCGGTGGCGTGAACCGGTGAACCAGCCCGAATCGTCGACGCCTCCGCGGTCCGCCTCGGGCGGGCAGTCCGGGAAGCGGGCTACCTATGGCTAGGCGGCCAGAGCCAGATCGTTATTGGCACTTGAGTGTTTTCCGGGAGGATTAGCGAGGTCCCCGGACCTCGGCACGCAGCCCCACGTTCACCAGACCCGTCGAAGCCGTGTCGCCCCCAAGCTTTCAATCAGCGGCGCGGCGCAGCCACGGCTGGCCCGCCGGCACCATCGTAACGATAAGATGACCCGGCCCGTCGCAAAACCCCCGCCCCCACGTGCGGATCTTCGCCATCTTCGTCCCGGCATCCGTCCAGATACCCTTCGAGCACCGCGCATACCTCCTTCAGATCGCAAACCTGGAACAGGCGTTGCCTCAGGCGGCGGCCGTCGGGGATTCCCTTCGTGTACCAGCCCAGGTGCTTCCTGAACTCCCGCACCGCCTTCCCGGCGTCGGGCTCGAAGGCGACGGCGTTGGCCGCGTGCCTGACGCAGATCTCGAAGCGCGTGTGCAGATCCGGCTCGCCCGGCACCGGTTCTCCGTCCAGCGCCGCGCGCGACTGGCGAAAGAGCCAGGGAGCGCCGTGGGAGCCCCGCGCGATCATGATGCCCCGGCAAGCCGTCCGGTCCCGCATCGCGCGGGCGTCCTGGCCGCACCGGACATCCCCATTGCCGATCACCGGGACTTCGAGCGCCCGGACCAGCGCCGCGATCTCCTCCCAGCGCGCCTTGCCCGAATACATGTCGGCGCGGGTGCGGGGGTGCAGCGTGACCATGCGGGCCCCGGCATCCTCGCAGACCCGCCCGATCGCTACCGCGTCGCGGGTGGCTTCGTCGAACCCGGAACGGATCTTCACGGTGACCGGAAGCGGCGTCGCCCCATCCACCGCCCGGATGATGCGTCCGACGAGCTTCAGATCCCGCAGGCCCCCCGACCCGCCGTTGCGCTTCACAACCTTCTTGACCGGGCATCCGAAGTTGATGTCCACGAAATCGGGCGCATAGGTCTCGGTGACCAGGGAGGCGGCCTCGCCCATGGTCGCGGGATCGGCCCCGAAGATCTGCACCCCGATCGGACGCTCCTCCTCGTGGAAGCGAAGGTAGCTCGCGGTCCGCTCGCTTCCGCGCACGATCCCCTCGGCGCTCACGAATTCGGTGAGCACCACATCGGCGCCGAAGCTGCGGCAGAGCCTCCGGAACGGCGATTCCGAGACCCCCGCCTGGGGGGCGAGCAACAGCGGTGTGTCGGGTTCCCCGGGGACCGCAAAGGGCAGCTTGTTCATGTACGCAAGCTAATGGGGGAAGCCGTTCCCGGGGGACTGGCCTTTCCCGTGCGGGGCACGTACCTTCGGCACCCGCCAGTCCTTCCCCCTACCTGCCAGGAGCACTCCCGCCGCCATGATTCTCCGGGATTTCCTGACCCCCGAGCGGGTCGATCTTCACCTGGACGGCACGACGCGGGACGAGATTCTCGACTCGCTGGTCAGCCTGCTCGGACTCGACGACCGCTCCCGGACGACGCTGGCCCGCACCCTGCGCCGAAGGGAGAACCTCGGGTCGACGGGCATCGGCAAGGGGATCGCAATCCCCCACTGCCGGTCACTGGTGGTGAACCGGCTTCATCTGGCCTACGGGCGCCACGCTGGCGGTGTGGACTTCGAGTCGATCGACGGAAAGCCGGCTTCGCACTTCTTCCTGATCGTCGCGCCGCCGCTCGAGGTATCGGGGCAGTACCTGCCGACGCTGGGCCGAATCGCCCAGTTCGCCCGGGATCCGGAGGTGCCCGCAAAGCTGGCGGCGATGCACACGGCCGAGGAACTCTTCCGGCTCCTGGACGCGAAGGGAATGTAGGACGGCCGACGGCGGAAGCGTGAAGGATGCCGGACCCTACTTCGTCACGAACATCTTCATCAGGTCCTCCTTGCCATCCACGATAAGCTTGACGAGGTAGACGCCTGACGCGACCAGATTGCCGTTTCGGTCGCGCCCGTCCCAGTAAGCCTCGTATCGGCCGGGGATCGGGTACTCCACCTGGAGGAGCGGCAGCCCCTCGCCGCTCGGCACCGACAGGGCAACCGGCGACGCAACGAACTGACCCAGGATATTCAGGATGCGTATCGAGACCGTGGGCGGCTCTCCATCGTCGAAGAGGATTTCGTCGAGAACGAACGGAATGCGCGTCTCGGGATTGAATGGGTTCGGGTAGTTCTGCTCGAGCTTGAACCCCGCATTGCGCTCGTTTTCGCGCACAGGGGGTTTCTGGGCGGACAAACCGGCGGCGCCGCCCGAAGCCAACAGAAGAAGGACGCACATCACGCGTCTCAAGAGGTGTCCCGCCTTTGGTTCAGTAGCGTTGGTTACGTTCGCCCCTCCCAGGGCCGCGGATTGAAGTTGCACCCTGCGGGCTCATATTACCGATTAACGGTTGCGAAAGTCAAGCTGAATTCGCTTGCCCGTGCGGGTACTGTGTATAAGACACCTCCGGGCGCCGAACTGTTGCCTCGGGGTGCCGGCCGGGCCGGGAGATTCCTGCTACGGGGGCACCCGCCGGTCCGCTCAGACGAGGGTTTTCGTCCCATTGCGGGCTCCGTCGGCCCGGTGGGTCACCCCCTGGGCGTTGAGGTGGCCGAGCAGCGGAATGAGGTGCTTGCGGGTGACCGGGAGAACCTCGCGAAAGTCCGCCGGGCCCAGCCCTTCCCTGCCACCCAACTCCTCCACGACCCTCGCGGCGGCCCGGTTCAACTCCTCCGCGGCGACCCA
>JAPOOQ010000562.1 GCA_026713345.1 Gemmatimonadota bacterium
CACCATCATGGTGGCCAGGAAGAGCATGAAGACGCGGTCGCGGCCGGGGAAGTCGAAGCGGGCGAAGGCGTAGCCGGCTGTGGTGGCGGTGACGACCTGGCCGGCGACGACCGCCGCCGCGAAGACCAGCGAGTTCAGGAAATAGCGGCTGAAGGGTTGGGCGGTGAGCGCGTCGGGGTAGTTGGACCAGAGCGGTGTCCGCGGGAGCAGTCGGCCGGAGGAGAAGACCTCGAGCTGGCTCATCAGGCTGGTCGCGGCCATCCAAAGGAAGGGTGCTGCCATGACCAGGCAGGCCGCGGCGAGGAGGAGGATGCGTCCGTTGGCAGCCAGGCGGCTGGCGGCGCGCCAGCCGGGTCGCCGGGATGCGCCAGCGGTCGGGCGGCCGCCGGGGGTCCCCACGGTCCGGTCAGACACCCGTGCCCCCCCTCTCCAGGAAGCGGAAGTGGAGCCAGGTGGCGGCGAAGACGACCGCGAAGAGGAGCCAGCTCATCGCGGCTGCGTTCCCGAAGCGCAGGAATTCCCACGCCTCCCGGTAGATGTGGTAGACCGCCACGTCGGTCGCGCCCAGCGGCCCGCCCTCGGTCATGACGTAGACGAGGCCGAAGATCTGGAAGGACCCGATCACCGAGGTGACCAGGACGAAGAACAGGGTGTGGCGGAGGCCGGGCAGGGTGATGTGACGGAAGCGCTGCAGCGGTCCGGCGCCGTCGACCCGGGCCGCGTCGTACCAGTCGCGGGGGATCGCGGCGAGTCCCGCCTGGAAGACGACCATCTGGTAGCCGACGACCATCCAGACGCTGATCGCCATCAGGCTGAAGAGCGCTGCGTCCGGCGACGTGAGCCACGGCACGGAATCCAGCCCCACGCCTTCGAGCGCGCGGTTCACCAGGCCGTAACCGTCGTTCAGCAGCCACTTCCAGACCACCGCGATGGCGACCACGCTGGTGATGCTCGGCAGGAACAGCGCGAGGCGGGCCCAGCGCATGGCGCGCCGCGACCCCCGCGTGAGGATGGCCAACCCGAGCGCAACCGCCATCGCCAACGGGACGTGCAGGGTGAAGACCGCCGTGTTGCGGATCGCCGACCACCAGGAGCCGTCGGCGAGGAGGTCGCGGTAGTTGGCCAGCCCGGTGAAGGGGTGCGCGGGATCGACGAGGTGCCACTCGTGCAGCGAGATCCACAGCGAGAAGAGCAGGGGCCCGAAGGTGAAGACGAGGAGGAGGACCGCGGCCGGCGCGAGGAACCCCCAGGCGGCGAGGGTTCTGCGCAGCGCGCGGGGGCGGGCGGAGAGGGGGAGGAGGAAGAGGACGAGGGAGACGAGCAGCGCCGAGCCGAGGGCGGAGGCGGCGAGCCCGGTGGTGGGCGAAGCGGTCTCCTCGTAGCCGAGAAAGACGAGGTGGAGGGTGTCGGGGGTGGCCGCCGCTGGAAGGGCGATGCTGCCGCCGTGGTAGGTGGCGGCGCCGGCCTCGACGGTGTAGGCGGGGGCGGAGCGGAGGCCGGGGGTGGCCGCGATGGCCGCGCCGACCTCGCGGGGCATCGTCCAGAGCTGGTCGGGGGAGTCGAGCGCGGTGGTGGTGGCCCACGGGAGACCGGCGGCACGGGCGGCGCGGGTGGGGTCGGCGCCGGCGGCAAGTGCGATCTCGGCCGCGCGGAGGCCGCGGGCGAGGTGGGCGGTGCTGAGATCCTCCAGCTCGTGGTGGGCCCACTGCCGCGCGGTGGCGGCAACCAGGGCGAGGAGGGCGGCCGAGAGGAGCGCGATCGCGGCCGGGTAGCGGGGGGGCGGGGGGGAGGGGCGCCGCGCCAGGGCCCAGGCTGAGATGAGCAGCAGACCCAGCAGGGCGAGGATGGTGGGGGTCCACGGCCAGCTGCCGTCGCGGCTCGCGGACGTGACCGCGATCCAGGCGGACGGCTCCAGCGAGCCGGCTTCATAAGCATACGCGCCGGAACCGGATCCACCCTCCCGCACGGCTCTGATCTCCACCCGCCCATCAAGGAGACGCGCAACACCCGCGTCCGTAACCCCTTGTACCTCATACAGTGAAGCCGCCACGCGCGCACCGTTTTTCGTTGCGCGGTCCCCCACCCCCCCCACCGCCCCCACGGCCACCATCACGATCAGCCCGGCCCCGACACCGAATGCGGCGGCGGCCCACCCCCTCACCGCCCCAGCACCTCGTCCACGCGCCGCGCCACGTCCCCCGCGCTCGCCTCGAGGGCCTCCCCGTTCAGCAGCCGCCGGTCCATGATCTCCACCGCCAGTGCCTCGACCAGGGAGAAATCCCGCACGTAGGCGCCCCAGGTCACCCTCGCCCCGCCAACCAGCGCGATGAACGCATCCTCCACCCCCGTGGTGTCCGCGGCCGCGATCTCGACCGCCACATCCCGGCGCGAGGAGATGGCCAGCCCCGACCTCGCCCGGATGCGCTGAGCCTCCGGCGATGCGAGAAAGCCGGCCAGGTCGATCGCCCGGCGCAGGTTCGCCGCGTTCGGCGGCACGGCCCACCCCGACGCGTAGATCACGCTCGTCGCCCCCGGCTGCGACGGGTGATGCGGAATCGGCAGGATCTCCAGGTCCAGCGCGCCCGTCTGCACGAGATCGCGGAAGACGGGCAGCGTCCAGTGTCCCGAAAGGAGGAACGCCTGCCCGCCCGACGCGAACCGCGCCTCGCGCGCCGGGTCTCCCTGCTGCACGAACTGTGCGCCGGGCGTGAGGCCCTCCTCGGCCAGCCCGGTCAGGAAGACGTACGCCGCGAGCGCCTCCGGCCCGTCCATGAACCCGCTGGCGTTCCCGCCGCCCGGCCCCAGGATGTCGCCCCCGGCGGACCACACGAACGGCACCCACTGGTAGAGGTTGCGCGGGAAGTCGAAGCCGAAGATGTCGGGGCGATCGTCGCCGTCGGTGTCCGCGGTCACGGCGCGGGCCGCGCGGCTGAAGTCGTCCCAGGTCCAGCCGCCGAGCCCGGCCCCCACCCCCGCGACCCGGCCCACCCCCGCGCCCTCCAGCACCCCGCGGTTCGCGTAGATGACCATCGGCGTGAAGTCCTTGGGCAGCGCGAAGATTGCGTCGCCGCGCGTGAAGGCCTCCAGCACCTGGGGGAAGACGCTGTCCGCGCGAAAGCCCAGCGCCTCCCGGTAGGGCGCGAAGTCGACCGCGAGCCCCCGGTCCACGAAGGTGGGGATGTCGGGCGAGTCGAGCAGGTAGACGTCGGGGGGGTGGCCGGCCGCGATCGAGGTGAGGAGGCGTTCCTCGTACCCGTTCGGGGCCGATTCGAGGAGCACTCGCGTCCCGGGACGCAGGGCCTCGTAGCGCGCCGCGACTTGCTGCTCGATCTCGAGTTCGTGCCCGCCCGCCCACAGCGCGACACGCAGGGTGGCGGGGTCGGGTGGGGCGGGGGAGCAGGCCGCGAGGACCACGGCGGCGGCGCAGACGACCCTCATCACGATGCCTCCCCGCCCGCCCCCGCCGCCCCCACGCGGCTGCCATCCGGGCCAAAGAGGTGCGTTCTCTCCCACGCGACCGACACGCCCACCCGGTCTCCCGCGGCGACCTGCAACGCCGGCGGCACGCGCGCCACCCACCCCGCCTCGCCCGGCCCGTCCAGGTGCACGCGCTGCTCGCTTCCCAGCGCCTCCACGCGCAGCACGGTGGCCTCGAAGTCGCGCGGCCCGCGTCCGTGCGCCAGGGGTGCCCGCGCCCCGGCCGTGCCGTCGCGCGCGCCTTCCCCGTCCGCAGCCGCAGCCCCCAACACCAGATCCTCCGGCCGCACCCCGAGCGTCGCTGCGCCGAACTCCCATTCCCCCGTGACGCGGAACGGCCCGCCCGCGAGGTTCCCCTCCCGGTCGCGCTCGAGCGCAAGCCGGTTGATCGGGGGCGAGCCCACGAAGGCCGCGACGAAGAGGTTGCCGGGCAGCCGGTAAATCTCGTCCGGGGTTCCCACCTGCTGGAGCCGCCCGCGGTCCATCACCGCGACGCGCTGGCCGAGCGAGAGCGCTTCGACCTGGTCGTGCGTGACGAAGATCATGGTCGTGCCGAGGCGCTGGTGGAGCGCGGCGATCTCGTCGCGCGTCCGCAGCCGCAACCCCGCGTCCAGGTTCGACAGCGGCTCGTCGAAGACGAAGACCCCGGGATCGCGGGCCATCGCGCGACCCAGTGCCACCCGCTGTTGCTGGCCGCCCCAAAGCTGGCCGGGACGGCGCGACAGCAGTTCCTCCAGCCCCAGCACCTGCGCGGTCCGCCCCACCCGCTCCTCGATCTCTTCCCGGCTCGCGCCCCGCCCCCCGACGCCGCAGCC
>JAPOOQ010000563.1 GCA_026713345.1 Gemmatimonadota bacterium
AATGAAGGCCTGTCTCTTCGCCGGTGACCGGCTGGTGCTCCCGGACGGCGCCTGCGCGCTCCCCGACGTGGCCGAGGTCAGGGGATGGGACGCAGGGGAAGCCGAGTGGTTTCCGGCGACTGCATCCCGGCCCGCCGCTGATGATGGCGCCCATGCGGCCGAAGGGCTTGAGGCCGATGTCGTCGCGCGCAGCGGCGACCGCGGTGAGACCGCACACGATACCCCCGCCGTAGCCGCCCGGGCCGCGCCCGGCTGGACGCCTCCCGAGGGTGTTTCGGCCATCGGACTGCGGCAGGCCCTCGTTCTTCTTCAGGAGCCTGACGTCTCCATCGCCCTGACCGCGGCGCACCTGGCGCGCTGGCGGCGGACTTCGCGCTATTGTGGCGTCTGCGGAACCGTGACGGAGCCGTCCCGCCGGCATCAGGCGATGGCCTGCCCTTCGTGCGGACACCTCGCCTTCCCGAAGGTATCTCCGGCGGTGATCGTCCAGGTGACGCGCGGCGACAGGATCCTGCTGGGCCGGTCCCGCCGTCATCCGCACGGGGGGTTCTCGGTGCTCGCGGGGTTCGTGGACCCGGGCGAGCGGCTGGAGGACACGGTAAGGCGGGAGGTCGAGGAGGAATCCGGGATCCGGGTCCGGGGCGTCCGCTACTTCGGCAGCCAGCCCTGGCCGTTCCCGGACTCGCTCATGGTGGGATTCACAGCCGTGTACGACGGTGGAGAAATCGAGCGCGGGGACGGCGAACTGGAGGATGTCGCCTGGTTCCCCGCCGACGCCCTCCCCCCGGTCCCACCCGCCTACAGCATTGCGCGGGCGCTGATCGACGATTTCGCCCGGCGCAACGGGGTGGATCCGGCGCGGATCCCGACGTGGCGGAGGCGGTGAGGTTCGGGAACCGCCACGATCTGTCGCGTCGTGGCAATCAGCGGCAACGCGGTCCACACTGCCGCAACGCGCATGTAGCAGTGTAGCGGGTGCGCGGGCGCGCACGAACCCGTATGCTATCGAACGAAAGATCCCCACATGCTTACCCCGAATGGACTTCAAATGAGCAGACGACTTGCGACCGGACTTCTCGCGGCGGCAGCAATGGCCGCCTGCGCCACCGCCCCCGCCGGACCCCCGCCCTTCGACCCGGTGGGCAGCTACACCTACGCTGCCGGCGTGGACGAACAGATCCTCCCCGGGACGATGACCATCCAGCGCGACGACGAGGGCTACACCGGGTCGGTGACGAGCGACGCGTTTCCGCCCCTTGCGGTCCTGTCGGTCGCGGTGGAGGGACAGACTGTCACGATCGAGGTGGCCGGGCCGGAGGGTCAGCTTCTGATCGTCGGCACGGTCTCCGGTGAGACGATCGAGGGGACCTGGGCGATGGGAGAAGGGACCGGCACCTTCACCGCGACGAAGTCGGGCTGAGGGCGCGCCGCTACCCGCAACCCAGGAACCGCATCACCGACAGCGCGACCGCCCGCGCCCCGTCCACAAGCTCGCTCACGGCGATCGACTCGTTCGGCCGGTG
>JAPOOQ010000564.1 GCA_026713345.1 Gemmatimonadota bacterium
CCGCATCCTACCCCATGTCCTTCCAGCCCCTCGACATCGCCGCTTTCATCGGCTTCCTCGCGCTCGTCGTGGGCGTTTCCCTGTACGCGTCGCGCGGCAAGCACGACGCCACCGACTACTTCCTGGCCGGGCGCAACCTCCCCTGGTGGCTGATCGGCTTCTCGCTGATCGCGTCCAACATCTCGACGGAGCACTTCGTGGGGA
Organism: Gemmatimonadota bacterium; assembly: GCA_026713345.1. Classification (GTDB taxonomy): domain Bacteria; phylum Gemmatimonadota; class Gemmatimonadetes; order Longimicrobiales; family Gaopeijiaceae; genus Bin94. The sequence continues at coordinate 205 of JAPOOQ010000564.1, forward strand.
TGGCGGGCCGCGGCTACGACCTGGGCCTCGCGATCGCCAGCTACGAATGGATGGCGGCGGTCACGCTCGTGCTCGTGGGCCTCTTCTTCCTGCCGCGCTTCCTGCAGGCGGGCATCTACACGATCCCCGAGTACCTGGAGTTCCGCTACGACGTCCGCACGCGCACGCTCATGGCGGCGTTCATCATGGCGGCGTACGTGTTCGTCGCGCTGGCCACCGTGCTCTACTCCGGCGCCCTCGCGCTCGAATCGATCTTCGGGATCGACACGGTCGCGGGGATCTGGCTGATCGGGATCCTCGCCGGGGGCTACACGATCTACGGGGGACTCAAGGCGGTGGTCTGGTCGGACCTGATCCAGGGGGTGGCGCTGTTGCTGGGGGGCGTCCTGGTGACGGTGCTCGGATTCCAGGCGATCGGGGGCGTGGGGCAATTCCTCGAGGTTGCGGATGGGAAGCTGCACACGGTCCTGCCGTGGAACCATCCCGAAATGCCGTGGCTGGCCGTCTTCATCGGGGGCCTCTGGATCCCCAACATCTTCTACTGGGGACTGAACCAGTTCATCACCCAGCGGACGCTCGCGGCGCGCAGCCTGGCGGACGGTCAGCGCGGAATCTTTCTGGCGGGCTTCATCAAGCTGGCGATCCCGTTCATCATCGTGTTCCCGGGAATCATGGCGGCCGAGCTCTTCGCCGACCAGGTGACGAACCCCGACCAGGCCTACCCGGTCATGATGCGCGAACTGCTCCCGGTCGGGCTGACCGGCGCAATGTTCGCGGCGCTCTTCGGCGCGGTGATGAGTTCCCTCGACTCGATGCTCAATTCGGCCGCGACGATCTTCAGCGTGGACCTGTACAAGCGGCACCTAAGGCCGGAAGCGTCGTCGCGGCGGCTGATGACCGTGGGGCGGGTGACGACGGGCGTGCTCGTGCTGGTGGGCTGCCTGTGGGCACCGGTCGTGGCGCGTGCGGGCAGCGTCTTCGAGTACATACAGATGTTCTGGGGATTCATCTCGCCGGGGATCGTGGCGGCGTTCCTCTTCGGGATCTTCGTGCCGCGCACGCCGCCAGCCGCGGCCTTCGGCGGGATGATTCTGGGGATTCCCGTGTATTGGCTGCTGCTGTGGCTTCTCCCCGAGATCGCGTTCCTGCATCACATGGCGATCACCTTCCTCGTGATCAGCGCGTTCATGGGGACCCTAACGTTACGTCAGGGTTTGGACGAGCCGCGCAGGTTGCCGCGGGCGGTGGACGGGGTGGATCTGACGCCCGCGCCGGGGGCGAAGTGGTGGGCGGGTGGAGTGATCGGGGGGGCGGCGGTGTTGTATGTGGTTTTCTGGTAACGGGGGTCGTCAATTCGGATCGTGCTCTAAGCAGCACTTGGCCGCGCATCCGATCCGACCCCACAGCCTTCTCGCAGTGCGGTGATTCTTGCGCTCAGTTCGTCCAGAAACCCGGACAGCGTCAGCCCGAACGCGTTCGCGAACTTGGTTGCCGCGTCAACAGTGAGCCGCACCCTTTCTTTCTCCAATCGCCGGACGTGCCTCTCCGAGAGTCCGAGAATCTCTGTCTGCTTCAACCGCCGATCATTCCTCATGTCCTCAAGGGCCTGCGACACGTTCTCCATCTCGTATCGGCGAATCTCCACGTCCGCCAGATACATGGGATCCACGGCCTGCAACATCTGGGATGGACCCATATGCACGTCGCGGTCTGGCCAGTAGAGATAGGAACCGGCCGAATCGATCACGAACCGGCTGAGCACTGCCGGTTCGAACCGCCTTACCTGGGGAAGCATCTCGAACGGGAACTCCCTCAGGCTCATGTCCCCAAGGACCACCACGAGAGAATCCTCAAGGACATATGCGTCAAGGATGCCCTCCCAGGGGGCCGGTCGCTTGAGCGCGATGACCAGACGCTTCACCACCGAAGGGTCCCGGGACACTCGTAGCCGCTGATCCGGCTTGTGAAGGCGAAGCATCGACGCGAGGCGAAACGCTGCCTGCTCCGGCACGTCCAGAACAACCAGGTAGCGTGTCTCGGTATCCGCCCAGTTCGGTAGCGTGAGCCGATCTCGCCCGATGAGCTCACTGGCTCGGGCAACAACCAGACTCGGTGCCGGTCCAGTTTGGGTAGTGACAGCCAACTGTCTGGCCAGAGCACGAAACTCGGCGTCCGGCAAGCAGTCCTCCACCGTCCCGCAAAAGGAAATGTGGCTGAATGGTCTTGCGTCACTCATCCGCTTGACTCCGCTCCCATTCTTCGAACAACTCCGCGCGGTGCGCGGCCGCAAGCTGCAGGATTTCCCTCACGGCCCTCAAGGGAACGCGTTTCAGCTGAAACTTCACTTCGTACTCCGGGGGCTCCTGCAGGAAGAAGACGCGTATCTCCCAGGCATCCACGGCTCCTGCATGGAAGTGTGGCGGCCCGTGGTCGCCGGTGTGAAACCACAAGCGACACCCGGGGAACTGGAACGCCTGAACCAACCCCAAGGGCTACTCCCAAGTGCGGGCAAGGGGCTCACCCCTTTGGTGGGTATTGGTCTCGACCATAAGTGTTCTTCTCCCGAATCCTCCCATCGCGTCCATGGATCAACAGCTCCGATCCCTGGTTCCTGGCGATCTCGCGCCCCCTCTCGATGGCTTCCTGTTGGGTACTGAATACCCTGGTTGCTTTCGGGCTACGCGCGCGCTTGACTGCCCATCCACCCTTCGCCGGGACGATGTGCTGGTTGCGATTCTTCGTCATGAGTCCTGCCTCCTCCATCTGATACCGGACATAACAGCATGGTAACCTATTTATTATGTCCGGTCAAGACGTCGGTGTTGGCGCCCCGATGAGCGCGCGCCGTGCATGTCGCCCAGTCCCATTACCCGACAGGGCTGGAGGACGTTAAGTTGGTGGCTGATCCGGTCGAGATCTTCGACGAACGAGGCGACCCGATTGGCATCGCCCGCTGCGAGGCGGCTTGCCTGCGGAGTCTGCCAGACACGAAATCTGTGGTGATCCCATGCAGCTCACGGGCCGTCCGAATTGCTTCGCCCTCGTTGCGATAGTAGCCGCCGTCTCTTTCGCGTGTCTTGAGCAGTCCACCCCCGACCCCTACTGGGAAAACCCCACAGTCTTCGCGGAGAACCGGGAACCCCCCCACGCCTCCTTCACACCTTTTCCGACCGCCGACGCAGCCGCATCGGGCAGGCCCGACGACTCCCCCTTCCGCATCAACCTCAACGGGGACTGGAAGTTCCACTGGGTCCCCCGCCCCGACCAGCGCCCGCTGGACTTCTTCGAGCCGGACTTCGACGCCTCCGGGTGGGCGGAGATCCCCGTGCCGAGCAACTGGGAGTTCGAAGGCTACGGCTATCCGGTCTACCACGACGAGCTCTACTCCTTCCCCGCGAACCCGCCCTTTATCCCCCACGACGACAATCCGGTGGGGTCGTACCGGCGCAGCTTCGGGGTGCCCGCGGCGTGGGACGGCCGCGAGATCTTCATCAACTTCGACGGAGTCTACTCCGCGTTCTTCGTCTGGGTGAACGGGGAATACATCGGGTACAGCGAGGGGAGCCGCACACCGGCCGAGTTCCGGATTACGAACGCCGTTAGGCCGGGCGAGAATGTGCTCGCGGTCCAGGTCTACCGCTGGAGCGATGCGAGCTACATCGAGAGTCAGGATTTCTGGCGCGTGAGCGGAATCGACCGCGACGTGTACCTGGTGTCGCGGCCGGCGACGTATTTGCGTGACTTCTTCTCCGAGGCGGATCTGGACGATGCCTACGAGGACGGGCACCTGCGGCTGACGGTGAGTCTGGCGAACCGGGGGCTGGGTTCGGCCGGCAGGCACGAGTTGCATTTGCAGCTGCGGGACCCGGGGGGGCGTTTGGTGTGGGAGGAACCCGAGGTGTTGGAGGTGGATGTCCCGCCGGGCGGAGAGGCGGAGGCGACCGGGAGCTTCGCCGTTGAACGACCGCTCCATTGGACCGCTGAAACGCCCGCGCTCTACCGGCTGTCGATGTGGGTCACCGGGCCGGAGGGCGAGACGACCGAAGCCGTGTCCATCCGCGTCGGCTTCCGGCGCGTGGAGATCATCGACGGGATTCTCACCGTGAACGGGCAGCCGATCACGGTGCGCGGCGTCAACCGTCACGAGCACGACCCCGACCGGGCGCATGTGGTGTCCGAAGAGTCGATGATCGAGGACATCCGCCTGATGAAGCAGCTGAACATCAATGCGGTGCGCGCCGCCCACTACCCGAACGTGCCGCGCTGGTACGAACTGACCGACGAGTATGGGCTGTACGTGGTGGACGAGGCCAACATCGAGTCGCACGGGATGGGCTTCGAGCCGGGGGTCACGCTGGCCGGGCGGCCGGACTGGCTGGCCGCGCACATGGACCGCACCGTGCGGATGGTCGAGCGCGACAAGAATCACGCGTCGATCATCATCTGGTCGCTGGGAAACGAGGCGGGCGACGGCGAGAACTTCGACGCGACGTCGGCGTGGATCCGCGCGCGCGACCCCAGCCGCCCGATCCTCTACGAGCCTTCGGAAGAGCGCGACAACATCGACATCGTGGCACCGATGTACGTGCGGCCCTACTGGCTGGAGCGGTACGCGCGGTCGGGCGCCGACAAGCCCTTCCTGCTGGTGGAATACGCCCACGCGATGGGGAACAGCGTGGGGAACCTGGCCGACTACTGGGCGGTGATCGACGCGCACCCGCAGCTCCAGGGCGGGTTCATCTGGGACTGGGTCGACCAGGCGATGCGCGCGACCGACGAGCGGGGGCGGGACTACTGGGCGTACGGCGGAGATTTCGGGCCTGCGGGAATGCGCAACGACGGGAACTTCCTGGTGAATGGGCTGGTGTCGGCGGACCGGCAGCTGCATCCGCACGCGTGGGAGGTGAAGAAGGTGTACGAGCCGGTGGGGATTTCGTGGGCCGAGGGGGTGCGGGGATATGCGATCGTGGTCGAGAATCGGCGGGCATTCACGGACCTGTCGGACCTGGAGGGGACGTGGGAGTATGTGGTCAATGGAATTCCGGCAGATGTTGGGACCCTTCCGCCGCTCTCAACGCCGCCGGGTGGACGTGATACGCTGAATCTGGAAGGGGTGCCCATGATCCGATGGGGGCCCGGCGTCGAAGTCATGGTCAACGTCATCCTCAGAACGCGGGAGGACGCACCGCTGGTGCCGGCGGGCCACATTGTTGCCTGGGAACAGCTTCAGGTGGGTCAGACGCGGCCGGAACCGGCAGGCCTCCCCGGCGGCCCCCTGCACACACAGGAAACACAGGACGCGATCGAGGTCACCGGCGACGACTTCACGCTCCGCTTCGACCGCGCCACCGGCACTTTGGCCTCGATGCGGCTCGGCGGCCGCGAGCTGCTGCTTTCCGGCCCCGCTCCCAACTTCTGGCGGTCCCCCACCGACAACGAGTACGGGAGCGGCTTCCCGGTGCGGTCGGGGGTCTGGCGCCGGACGGGCCGACCACCCGGCCGCCACCTCGATTCGATGACTGTGTCGGCGGCACCGGATGGCGGACCCGTCACCGTCACCAGCCACTTCTCGCTGCGCGCAATCGGGGCTCACTACACCCTCGCCCATGAAGTCCACCCCGACGGCACCACCGCCATCTCCGCGCACCTCTCCAACGTCGACGAGGACCTCCCCGAGATGCCCCGTTTCGGGACGATCCTCACGCTCCCCGGAGACCTCGACCAGGTCGAGTGGTACGGCCGAGGCCCCCACGAGAACTACTGGGACCGCCGCACGGGAGCCGCCGTCGGACGCTACACGGCCCCCGTCTCCGAGCTCGCCCACCCCTACGTGCGCCCCCAGGAGACCGGCACCCGCACCGACACGCGCTGGGTGGCCCTCACCGATGGCTCCGGGACCGGCCTCCTCGTCACGGGACTGCCCACCGTCTCCTTCTCCGCGCTCCCGTACACGATCGAGGACCTCGACGCGGGCGAGACCAAGTCGCAGCGCCACTGGGCCGACCTTGTCCCGCGCGACGAAGTCACCCTTACCGTCGACTACCGTCAACAGGGCGTCGGCGGCGACGATTCCTGGGGCGCGGTGCCGCACCACGAGTACACCCTGTGGCCGCGCGAGATGGATTTTCGCTTTCTGCTGCGGCCGCTGCGGCCGGGCGAAGTCCCGGACGGGGTGGGGAGAAGGGTGCCGGACGCCGAGGCGGCCGACGCAATCCGGGACCGCACCCTCGCCCTGGACCACTTCGGCGAGGTCAATCTGGTCGAGCACCTCGCGCGGGACCGCCCGGTCGAGGTCGCGCCCGCGTCGTCTTCCCGCTACTCGGCGGCCGGCGACGCCGGGCTGGTCGACGGGATCAGGGGCTCGATCGATCGGCGCGGCGGTCACTGGCAGGGCTACCAGGCGGATGAGGTCACGGCCGTGATTCAGCTCGTCGAGAGTGGGGAGGCGGGAGCCGTGCCCGTCGAAGCCGTGAAGATCGGGTTCCTGCAGCACCCCGGATCGGGAGGGTACTGGCCGCGCCGCGTCGAGGTGGCGGTGAGCGAGGACGGGGTGGTGTTCGGTGAGGCGGTGGAGGGGGAGGTGGGGGGTGGGGCCGGGGCCGGGGCCGGCGACGAACCTCCTGATGGCGGTCGAATCTACGTCGATGTCCCGCTCGCCGGCCGCACCGCGCGGGCGATCCGCGTTACGGTACAGGCCTTCGGCACAATCCCCGGCGAAAGGCCAGCGGGAGGAGACCGGGCCTGGACCTACATCGACGAGATCATCGTGCGGTAGGCACTCGAACACCGATCAAGGATCCCTGTTCATGAAGAGACTCGCCACGGCCCTCCTGGCCGCTCTGCCCGTTACCGGGTGTACGTCCGGCGAGCCGCCCCCCGCGGAACCGGCCGCGCCACAACAGAATCAGCGCACGCCCCCACCGAAGCCGACCGCTCTGCCATCCTCGGCACCGTCCAGGCCCTCTTCGACGCGCTCGCGGAAGGGAGCGAGGAGATCCTGACGGAACGCATGTGGGACCCCGAGGTACGTGTCAGCGGAGACCTCGCCATGGTGTGGACGTCCTACGAAACGCGCCGATCGGCGGGATCGTCATGAGCGACGTCGGTCAGACTTGGTGACCACGACCCAAGCCAAGCCCATGCCACGAGCAAGGGACATTCACGGGTGGCCGAGCGATACGCCCACCGCATCGCGGGTTTAGAGTGTGTTCCTAATCCATCCCACAGGGCCGACCTGCCTCTCGAATGGCATCGGCTGCGCCTTCCAGCGAGTAGGTGAAGCGGACGGTGCCCACTTCCTCCCAGTCCATCTCTATTGTCAGCGAGTCGCTGGCCGTGGAACGGCTTCTTGGAAGGCGCCGGACGAATTCGGCGTCTGAGCTCTCGCCCGTGCGCCTGTCTGCGGCATCGTCCTGGTACAGGTAGATCCTGGAGCGAACCGGGACCGCCTGGGCTTGCAATACCCTTCGCCCGTCGAGGTCTTTCACGAGCTATCCGTCGTCAGCTCGTACACCACGACACTCTGCACATCCATTTCGTCTCTCAGCGACCCGAGTACGAGCCCGCCGGCCACATCAAGAATGCGAAGCCGCGGCGGGGCCTCGACGGTGCCCAACCATTCGCCGTCGGCGGAAATGACGGTGTAGTCCGGGATGTCCGCGCGCCGGCCTCCCGGTCGGTAGGTAGGCAGCCACACCCGTCCCTCGGCGTCACCGATGGGAGAATTGAAGAGGGGCATGGGTCCGCCGAGGCTCGCAACGTAGACGGCCATGGCACCCGCGGTCATCTGCTCGATGTCGGCATCCGACGCGCCGGGGTTGGCCATCTGATGTCGCGCTCGGAGACCGGCCTCGACACCTGCCAGCAACTCTTCCGTCAGCGGAGCGGGCTCGGCCTGCCATCGAACGATCTGCGTCACGGTGCCGTCCGGCAGTCGCCACACGATCTCCGGCCTGTCGGACCGCGTATAGACGAACTGACCGGCGGCGACGGTAACGCTGCCGGATCCTCCGATCGGGCTCCACGGGAGGTCCGGCGGGGGACGCGACATAAAGTCGTAGGACGCGACGGTGTCGAGGGCGCCGGTTCCCATGTCGAACCGGGCCATGTGCCCCGGAAGCCACTCCTCGGCAAAACCGGACATGTACGAATTCGTGGCCATGAGCAGTTGGCCCGACGCACCAATTCCCTCGACGCCGAGGCCGCGTGTGCGCCGGATGTCCACTGTGCCCGAGACGGCACCGCCGGAGAAGACTGTCGCGCGGCCCAGCTCGAGGTCTGCCACCAGTACACTGTCCTGCCCAACGGCAAACAGCCCGATGACCATGCTGATGTCGCCCGGTCCCTCCCCGCGCCGAGCAAGCAATGCGTACGCCGTGCCGTCCGGGCTCAACACGACCAGTTCGTCGTTGAACGGATCCGAGATTACGGCACTGCCGTCCGGGAAGAGACTGCCGCGGTCGATGCCTTGAAAAGCGTAGTCGCCGGGATTGGCGCCGTGGCGGTAGAGCTGCCGGGCAGGGAATTGGAAGGGAGCCCTGGTGTTCGGGGTCCCCGCATACTGGACGATGCGCACCCCAGCGCTGTCTTCGATGTTGACCGGGATGCCTGCAGTCGCTCGGATCCCGGCGTCGCACGCGCTGAGGCTCGCCACCAGAGCCGGCGCCAACATCAGAGTGAATCGGTGTCTGTTTCGCATTGAAGGGGACTCTCCTTTTCGCTCTAACTGATTGTCGGCGGGTCTGTGAAGCCCACTGAAGCCTCCTGGTACACAGCCGGAGTCGGACGCGTGGAATGATCCCACCTCACGCGCTCCCCGTCAGGTCGTACACCACGACACTCTGCACATCCATTTCGTCTCTCAAGACGCCGAGCACGAGCCCGCCGGCCACATCGAGGATGCGAAGCCTCGGCGGCACCTCGACCGTGCCCATCCACTCGCCGCCGGCAGAAATGACGGTGTAATCCGGGACGTCCGCGCGCGAGCCTCCCGGCCGATAGGCAGGTAGCCAAACTCGCCCCTCGGCGTCGCCGATGGGGGGACTGAAGAGGGGCATGGGTCCGCCCAGGCTCGCCATGTAAACGGCCATGGCATCCGCGGTCATCCCCTCGATGTCGGCATCCGACGCGCCGGGGTTGGCCATCTGATGTCGCGCCCGGAGCCCGACCTCGACACCTGCCAGCAACTCCTCCGTCAGCGGAGCGGGCTCGGCCTGCCATCGAACGATCTGCGTCACGGTGCCGTCCGGCAGTCGCCAGATGATCTCCGGCCTGTCGGACCGGGTATAGACGAACTGACCGGCGGCGACGGTAACGCTGCCGGATCCTCCGTTCGGGCTCCAACGGAGGTCCGGCGGCGGACGCGACATGAAGTCGTAGGACGCGATGGTGTCCAGGGTGCCGGTTCCCATGTCGAACCGGGCCATGTGTCCCGGAAGCCACTCCTCGGCAAAACCGGACATGTACGAATTCGTGGCCATGAGCAGTTGGCCCGACGCACCAATTCCCTTGACGCCGAGGCCGCGTGTGCGTCGGGTGTCCACTGTGCGTGCGACAGCACCGCCGTCGAATACAGTCAGGCGGCTCAGGTTGATGTCAGCCACCAGGACACTGTCCTGCCCCACGGCAAACAGCGCCGCAACCAGGCTGACGTCGCCCGGTCCTTCTCCCTCGCTTGCCAGCACCTCATGGGTCGTGCCGTCCTGGCTCAATACGATCAGTTGGTTGTTGATCGCATCGGAAACAACGGCACTGCCGTCCGCGAGCAGAGCACCCGCGTGGATATAGCGGAACGGGTAACCGCCCGGGTTGTTGCCATGGCGGTAACGCGGATTGGTGGACAGGCCGAAGGGTGCTTGGGTGTCCGGCGCGTAGTCGTATTCGATGATGCGAATGCCGGCGCTGTCCCGTGACATCGCGGGAGTCGGCAACTGCTGCTGGTCAACGGGCAGCCGCCCGCCAGGCGCGCAGTACACGAGGCCGAGGGACAACCCGCACGCCAGTGCGGTCGTGCCTGCCACGCGGAGCCTCCTGGGCGTGGGCGAAACCGCAGCGGTTGCCAGGACAGTCCTCAACCGCATCTCCAGTTGCCTTGAATCCCGGCATCTGCCAGCCGTGCTCGCGAGGGCCGGGGCCCGCGGGACCGGTGCAGCCGACATGATCTCGACCACGCGCAACAATGATTTGGCGTACCGATCTCGCGTCAACATCGATGCGGAGACGGCGAGGATATCGCAACTCGACTCCTCTGCCGACCTCATCTTGCGCCTGGCCCACCAGACGACCGGATTCCACCAGTAGGCCGAGCACGCCAGCAGTTCCACCGCTCGCACCAGGTAGTCCCGGCGCCGAACGTGTGCCAGTTCATGCGCCAGCACCGCGCGAAGCTCCGTCTCATCGAGTTCGGCGACGAACATCGAGGGAATCAGGATCCGGACGCTGCCACCCGCCCACCACACCAGAGGGCGCAACCGCGCACCCGTGGTGTAGACTCGCGGCACTCGCGGCAAGCCCAGGGTGTCGCCGATCTCGGCCGCGACCCGCTGCAACTGTGGGGCCGGCCGGGCGGCCCTGGTAAGCGTTCGCTGAAAACGCACGGTCCTCGCCACGGTCCACCCGAAGAACCCGGCGGAGCCCAGCAGCCATAGTAGCACGGCCAGCGGCTTTCCGTTCAGCGTGAGCCAACCTCGCGGGGCCATGCCATCCCCGCTCTCGCCGGTGGGGGCGACCACCGGCGGGCCGACTTGGGAATGCGCCACAACCGCCGCCGCCTCCTCCGCTGGAACGTGAAGCGGCACGACCGCGGGTTGCGCCACCGCCTCGGATTGCGCCACAGCCTCCACCGCCTCCTCCTCCGGCAGAACGCGAAGCGGCACGACCGCGGGCACCAGCATCGCGCCGAGGACCATCAGCCACAGAGCGTGGACGGTTGCCGGCCGCTTCAACTGCTGCTGGACCGCCCAGACCACGCCGGCCAGAGCAACCGCGAGGACC
>JAPOOQ010000565.1 GCA_026713345.1 Gemmatimonadota bacterium
CCAGTACTACCTGACGCGCACCAATCTGGACGAGGTCGAGCGCCTCCGCGTCTTCACCCCTCACGATGAACTCGACAAGTGGAAGTCCACCACCTGGTACCGCGACGACCAGTACGTACACTTCCAGCAGGCCGAGCAGCTCACCAAGTGGATGGAGGCGGGCGGTCAGGCCGGGCTGGGCTCGCACGGGGAGGTGCAGGGGCTGGGTACGCACTGGGAGCTGTGGATGATGGCGTCGGGCGGGCTGGGCAACCACGACGCGCTCCGCATGGCCACCCTGATGAGCGCCGATGCCATCGGCCTGGCGGGGGACCTGGGGTCGCTGGAAAGCGGCAAGCTGGCCGATCTCCAGGTGCTGAATACCAACCCGCTCGACGACCTGGAGAACAGTGTCGATATCGAATACGTCATGAAGAACGGAAGACTGTACGGCGCCGCGGACCTGACCGAGGTCTGGCCACGGCAAAGGCCGCTGCCGACCCAGTGGTGGTGGAGGGTGGAGCCGCCGGAGGTGCGGGAGCAGCGGGGACGGTGAGCGACCGCTTGACGAACGCCTCATGACCGGCCTCGCCGCCGTGCCGTTCACGTTGAAGCGCAGCACGGACCTGTGGACCGCCGGGGGCGACTACGAGTCCACCACGGAGACTGCCCATGGCCTGGTGCGACTCGAGTCCGAGCGGCTGGTGCTCCAATGGCGCGTTGCTGTACAGACCCAAGTGCTTGACGGAGCGGGCTACGAGACCCGCGAGGAGATCGAGCCGGTTCAGGAGATGGTGATTCCGCTTGCAAGCGTGGCCGGGGCGGTCGTGCCGCGCCGCCGGTGGTGGCAGCTCTCCGGACCGAGGCTCGTGCTGACGGCAGCGGACCTGCTGGCCTTCGAGAAGATCGCGGGCCAGCAGGGACTGAAGCTCAAGCACCCGGCCAAACTCGTGCTCCGCATAAAGCGCGCCGACCGGCTGATTGCGGAGGAGTTCGCGGCCGAGCTGGCGCTCACGCTGGCGCGGCAGCAAGTGGGGGATGGAGAGCTGGGCGTTCCGCAGCTTCCAATGGAAGACTGACGCCGCACCGAGGCCGCAGTGGGTCCACTACTTGAGCCGCACTCCTCCACCCACCCGGCCACAGTGTAATGTTGACTTTACAAAATGTCATGCCGACATTACAATCTGGCTTTTGGAGGAACCGCCACGCAACGGCCGGCCGCCGTCGTGCGCAGCCTGCCCGCACGACGGCGGCCGATCCTCCTACCGCCTCGCGCTGCCCACCTTTCCGATCCCGGCCGGCGCGTCCCCCGCGCCGCCCTCCACCGGCCCCTTGCGCTGGAACGAACGCGCCAGCGGGTACACCTCGTCCAGCGTCATGCCGTCGTAGAGGCGGCCATCCTTCATCACGTAGCGGATGTCGGCCGTGTTGCGGAGGTTGTCGAGCGGGTTGGAGTTGAGGATCACGATGTCGGCGAACTTGTCCTTCTCGATGGTGCCGAGGTGGTCCCCGAAACCGATCGCCTCGGCGCCCAGGATCGTCGCGGCGCGCAGCAGGTCGTAGTTCGAGGCGCCGCCCGCGCCCATCGCCCAGAGTTCCCAGTGGTAGCCGAGGCCCTGCAGCTGCCCGTGGCTGCCCACGCCCATGCGCGCTTCGCCCTCCAGCATCTTTTTCACGAATTCGGCGTGGCGTGGGAAGACGTGCTCCTCTTCCAGGAACCAGCCGGCCGCCCCCGGGCTGCCCCCGCCGCCGGGCCCGCGCCTCCGTGTCCTCGCGTCGAGGTAGTCGCTCGGCGCGAACACGTTGAGCTTTTCGTCGTCGTGGGCGTTTTCGGTGGCGTAGAAGAAGTTCTCGCCGAACGGTCCGCCGTACGACACCAGCAACGTCGGTGAATTCGTGGTACCGGATTCCTTGAAGAGTTCGACCACGTCGGAGTACATCGGCGCGATCGGCAGGTTGTGCTCGACACCGGAGTATCCGTCGATCGCGTGCGTGATATCGACCTTGTAGTCCAGTCCGCCTTCGGTCGTCGGCATCAGCCTGAGTTCGCGGGCGGCCTGTATGATCCACTGCCGCTGCTGGCGATTCCCGGTCATGTACATCTTCAGCGTCTTCGTGTCGAAGTACTGGGAGTAGCGCCGCAGGATGGTCTTCGCGTGGTCGGCGTCGCGGATCGGCTCGCTGCTGAAGACGCCCGGCCCGGTGGAGTAGATGCGCGGTCCGGTCATGCCGCCGATGTTGACCCGGTCGGTGTAGCTGAGGATGTCGGTGACAGCGGTCTGGGGGTCGCGCGTGGTCGTGACGCCGTAGGACATGGTGCTCAGGTACTGCCACACCTCCTCGGGGTGGATCTCCTGCACCAGCCACTGCGCGTGGTAGTGCGTGTCCACGAAGCCGGGTACGAGCGTCTTGCCGCTCACGTCGATGACGACGGCGCTGTCGGGGATCTCGACCGAGTCGGCCACCCCC
>JAPOOQ010000566.1 GCA_026713345.1 Gemmatimonadota bacterium
ATGCTGGGAAAGGCGCTGTGCGCCGCCGACGCGCTGGAGCCGGGCCGCCCCCAGCGCCGCGCTTGGCGAAAGCAGCTGCGAACCCGCTTCCCCGCGGAGCCCGACGAGGTCCTGACCGAAATCCTGCGGCACCGGATTGATTATCTTCTACGGGCACAGCAGTCCGTGCACCCGCGAACCCTCAGGTTCTGGAATTCCCTCGTCAATGGGTCGTGATGCAGCGCACTCTCAAGGCAGCGCTCTTCGTGGTGGTGGGCGGCGGCGCGGTGGTCCTGGCGCTGTCGGCGATCGGCCAGTGGATCCCCGATGACACCGCGCCGGAAGGCCAGCCCCTGCTGTCGAGAGGCGCCGAGCGAATCACGGTGGATGTGCTGAACGCGGGCGGAGTCGACGGGATGGCCAAGGTCGCCACCGACCATCTCCGCGCGGCAGGCTTCGACGTCGTGAAGCTTGGCAATGCCTCCAACTTCGACCAGGATTCGACCGTCGTCATCGACCGGGTGGGTAGCCTGCAGAAGGCCGCCGCGGTTGCCGAAGCGCTGGGCGTCCGGTCCGTGAGCAGCGAACGTGACGCGAATCTGTTCGTGGATGTGACCGTACGGTTGGGGTCGGACTGGACCACGCCGGCGGCGGAGGTCGGGGATGAACCGGAGGAGGACGGCCTGCTGAACTGGCTTCGGCGGGTGACGGGACAGCGAGAAACAGGGAGCGAGAAGCAGTAGGCGATGGCGAAGAGGCGCGCAGCGAATAAGAAGCCTGGACCGGCCGGGTCCGGCAAGGGAAAGCCGGCTCCGGAAGGCAAGAGCGGAAAGAGCGGCAAGGACGGGGCGGGGAAGAAGTCCGAGCGTCCGCGAGGCGGCTTCCGTGAAACGATCAAGATGTTTCTACAGGTCGCGGTGGTCTTCATGATCGTCCGTTTCTTCCTGATCCAGACCTTCGTGATCGACTCCGGCTCCATGGAGCGGACCCTCCTGGTCGGCGACTTCCTGCTCGTCAACCGCGCGGCCATGGGCTCGGAGATCCCCCTCACCGACATTCGCATCCCCGGCTACTCGGAACCCCGCCGGGGTGACGTCCTGGTATTCGACCCGCCCCACGACGACACGCTGATTCTCGTCAAGCGCCTCATCGGCATTCCCGGCGACACCCTCGAGATGCGCGACAAGATTCTCTTCCTGAACGGCGAGGCGCAGGACGAGCCCTACGTGGTGCTGACCCGGAGCCGGGATGGCGCCGACGCCGCGATGATGTGGCAGCAGCAGATCCTTCTCGGCGGCCCCCGGGACGATTACTGGCCCACCCGCGACAACTGGGGCCCCCTTGTGATTCCCCCCGAGCGCTACTTCATGCTGGGCGACAACCGCGACACGAGCCTGGACGGGCGAATGTGGGGGCTGATCGAGCGCTGGCGCTTCGAAGGGCGGGTGATGGCGATCTACTTCTCGTACAATCGCGACTCAATGCGCCCCTTCCCCTGGCTCCGGGAGATCCGCTGGGGGCGCATCTTCGACCGGGTGCGCTGAACCGGCCGTTCCCGCACCCGCTTCGCCGGCGGAACCCGAGACCATCCCGCCCTCCGCCGGACGCCGGCGTCCCGGCCCCTGCAGACCCGGATACCGCGTCGCGCGCAGCTGCCCGCAGGCCGCGTCGATGTCGCGCCCCCTCGGTTCCCGCACCGCCGCGGGAACGCCCGCCTCCTCCAGCGCGCTCCGGAAAGCGTGGACCCGTTTCCGGTGGCTGGGCTTCCAGTCAACGTAGGGAATGGGGTTGAAGGGGATGAGGTTGACGAAGGCCTGCACGCGCGTGGCCAGGCTGGTGAGCGGGGGGAGCAGGGCGAGGTCGTCGTTGACGCCGCGGATCATCGTGTATTCGAAGGTGATGCGGCGGCCCGCGCCGCGGTTGAACCCCTCGAGGGCCTTGACGAGCTGGTCGAGCGGGTACCGTTTCTCGAGCGGGATGAGCTCGCGCCGCAGCTCGGAGACGGGTGCGTGCAGGGAGAGGGCGAGGCGGAACTGCTCGCGCCGCCGGGTGAGGGCCTCGATCCCCGGGATGACGCCCACGGTCGACACGGTGATGCGCCGCGCACCGAGGCCGTAGCCGCGGTTCAGGATCGTGAGCGCGGGGAACACCGCCTTGCGGTTCGCGAGCGGCTCGCCCATCCCCATGAACACCACGTTGGAGACGTTCCCCATGCCGCGCTCGCCGGCCCAGCGCGCGGAGGCGCGGTACTGGCCGGCGATCTCGGCCGCGGAGAGTTGGCGCCCGAACCCCGACCACCCTGTGGCGCAGAAGCGGCAGGCCAGCGCGCAGCCGGCCTGGGACGAGATGCACAGCGTGAGGCGGCCCGGAGCAGGGATGAGCACGCTCTCGACGACCTCGCCGCCGCGCAGCTTCCAGAGGTGCTTGGCGGTCCCGTCGCTCGAGACCGAGACCGTGTCGAGCGCGGGCTCCTCAAGGCGGAAGGACCCTTCGAGGGCGTCGCGTTCGGCGAGCGGCAGGTCGGTCATCTCCGCGATCGAGCGGGCGGCGCCAGCGTGCACCCAGTGGGCGACCTGGCGCGCGCGGTAGGCGGGCTGGCCGCGCTCGCGGAAGTGGCCAGCGAGGGCTTCGCCGAGCTCCTCGGGCGTCATCCCGAGGAGGTTGGGCCGCTCGGTGCCAGCGTCCGGGCGGTCGGATACGGGGTTGGCGCGCACGGCAGTCACGGTATCGGAGGTTTCCTTGCAGGCGGATCGCAGTGAGGGTGTGCGGCCGTGCCGACGGTGTCCCGCGGCAACCGCAGGTGCTCGCGCGGATTTGACTACGGACTGTTAAGTTTACCGCGAGAATTCGTCCGCCGCCGCCGCCAGCGGGGGCAATTCGTCCGAAAGGCAATGAAGAGCAGAGCCTTGAGGCGATGAAATGTAAAGAGGACATGACAATTCGTAAAGCAGACACTACAGCATTAGGCGCAACGGCGATGCGTACGGCGGGAGCGGGCATCGTCGACCTGGAGATGGCCGGCGACGATGTGCGGATCGCGGGGTGGGTGCACCGCCGCCGGGATCTGGGCGGGCTCGTGTTTCTCGACGTGCGCGACCGCTCGGGGGTGCTGCAGGCGTCGGCGGGGCCGGACTGGTCGACGGGTGCGGCGATGGAAGCCGTGCGGGGGCTGGGGGTGGAGGACGTGATCGCGATCCGCGGAGTGGTGACGCCGCGGCCGGAGGAAGCCCGCAATCCCGACATGGCCACCGGCGATGTCGAGGTGCAGGTCGCCGATCTGGAGGTCCTCAACAAGGCGCGCACCCCGGCGATCCCGGTCTACCGCCCGCCCGAGGAGGAGCTGCCGTCGGAGAAGCTCAGGCTGCGGCACCGCGTGCTGGACCTGCGGCGCCGAGGGCTGCAGGCACGGCTGGAGCTTCGCCACCGGCTGGTGCTGGCGGTGCGCAACTACTTCCATTCCCAGGGCTTCCTCGAGATCGAGACGCCGATCCTGACCAAGCCCACTCCCGAAGGGGCGCGGGACTTCCTGGTGCCGAGCCGCGTCCACCCGGGTGAGTTCTTCGCGCTGCCGCAGAGCCCGCAGATCTACAAGCAGTTGCTGATGATCGCGGGCTTCGACCGCTACGTGCAGATCGCGCGCTGCTTCCGCGACGAGGATCTGCGGGCCGACCGCCAGCCCGAGTTCACCCAGATCGACGTGGAGGCGTCGTTCGTCCAGCCGGACGACATCTACGACTGGTGCGAGGGGCTGATGGCCTCGCTTGCCGCGGTGGCCGGGATCGAGGCGTCCACCCCCTTCACGCGGCTCCCCTACCACGAGGCGATGGAGCGCTTCGGCTCGGACCGGCCCGACCTCCGCTACGGCCTCGAAATCAGCGACTTCAGCGAGGTCCTCGGCGCGCTCGACTTCCGCATCCTGCGCGGCGCGGTAGCCCGGGGCGGCCGCATCCGCGGCCTCCGCCTGGACGGCGGCGCCCGCCTCACCCGGCGACAGATCGACGCCATCGAAGAGGCGGCCAAAACGGCGGGCGCCCCGGGCCTCCTCTGGGCCAAGATCCAGGAGGACCGCGCCACGGGCCCCCTCGGCCGGTTCTTCCGGGACGACACCCACGCACGCCTCGGCCTCGCCCCCGGCGACCTCCTCCTCGCGGCGGCCGGCCCCGACCGCATGACCTCCCCCGCGCTGGACGCGGCCCGCACGGCCTCGATCGCCGCGCTCGAGCTCCCGCGCACCACCGCGCACGCCTGGCTCTGGGTGACCGGCTTCCCCCTCTTCGAAGACGCCGGCGACGGCGCACTGGCGGCGAACCACCACCGCTTCGTGCAGCCCGACCCCGACGACATCCACCTCCTCGACTCCGACCCGCTCGCGGTGCGCGGCCTCGCCTACGACCTGGTCTACAACGGCACCGAACTGGGCTCGGGCAGCATCCGTCCGCACGACGCCGGCCTCCAGACCCGGATCCTGGCCCTCCTGGGGCTCGAGCCCGGCGAGATCGAGACGAAGTTCGGCTTCCTGCTCGAGGCGCTGCGCTCCGGCGCGCCGCCGCACGGGGGCATCGCACTCGGCGTGGACCGCCTGGCGGCGCGCTTCTCCGGCGCCGCGAGCCTGCGCGACGTGATTGCGTTCCCGAAGACGACGGCGGCCCGAGCGCTCTTCGAGGGGGCGCCGGTACGGGTCGCGGCGGCGGACCTCGACGCGCTCGGGATCTCGGTCGGAGGCGGAGAATGACGAGCACCGGGACCATGGTCGAGCACCATCTGAGCGCCGAGGGGGCGGACCAGTTCATCCTGGCCGGGGTCGGCGACGGCAACTTCCGCGAGCTGGCCACGCTGTTCGGGGTGCAGGTCGTGCTGCGCGGGGACTTCGTGCGGCTGGTGGGCGAGATCGAGTCCGTCACCGACTCGGCCCGGGTCGTCGAGCACATGATCGAGCTGGCCCGCCTGGGCAAGTCCTTCCCCGCCTCCGACGTGGCGCGCTTCGCCGCCAGCCTCGAGTCGCGCGAGGGGCTGGACATCCGCAGCGACGACGAACGGCTGCAGATCGCGGTGCCGGGGTCGCGCCGGACGATCTCGCCGCGCTCGGAGGGGCAGCGGGCGTACCTCCAGGCCATGGAGGACTCCGACATCGTGATCAGCATCGGCCCCGCGGGGACCGGCAAGCCCTCCCTGGCGGTGGCCCGCGCGGTCGACGAGCTGTTCCGCAAGCGGGTGCGCCGGATCATCCTGGCCCGGCCTGCCGTCGAGGCCGGCGAGAACCTCGGCTTCCTCCCGGGCGACCTGCAGGAGAAGGTGGATCCCTACCTCCGGCCGCTCTACGACGCGCTAGCGGACATGATGCCGCCGGCGCGCATGCAGCGGGGCATCGTCGAGCGCACGATCGAGGTCGCCCCGCTCGCATACATGCGCGGCCGGACGCTGTCGGACGCCTTCGTGATCCTGGACGAGGCGCAGAACGCGACCGCGGCCCAGATGAAGATGTTCCTGACCCGGATCGGGGTGAACTCCCGCGTGGTGATCACCGGCGACAAGACCCAGATCGACCTCCCCCGGTCCCAGGTCTCGGGCCTGATACAGGTGGAGGAGATCCTGAAGAGCGTGGAGGGCATCGAGTTCGTATACCTGGATGAACGGGACGTGACCCGCCACCGGCTGGTCAAGCAGATCGTCCTGGCCTACGCGGCGGCCGACAGGCGCGAGGCGGAAGACCATGGCGAAGAGCGGCAAAGGCCCTCGGGCTAGCTGGATCTCCGGGGTCCCGGGCCCGGCCTGGCCGGACACGGTCGTTCATCACGCGGTCCGCGCCGTAGTCCTGCTGGTCTGCGCGACCGGGCTGACCCTGATGTTCCCGACGGACCCCGGTGTATCCGTCGGCCGTTTTGAGCCGGGCACCGTTGCGCAGCGCACCGTCATCGCGGTGATCGACTTCGAGGTGCCGCAGGACCCCGGCGTGCTGCGGCGCCAGCGCGAGGAGGCCGCGGCGGCCGTGGTCCCCACATTCACCTCCCGGGAGGCCGCGCGGGATTCGGCGGTCACCGCGCTCGCCGCCTTCTTCGCGCGCGTCGACTCGGCCGTTGCAGAGGGCGGGGTCGCGGGGGTCGCGGCCGTGCTCTCCGCGGCGCGGATCGACGCGGACCCCGAGCACGTCCAGCTCCTCGCGGACCGCAGCGCCGCCGGCCGCCTGCAGGAGGACGCCTCGACGGCGATCACGACGCTGGCCGCGCGGGGGGTGATGGCCCCGGAGGCGGCATCGCGTCTGAACGGCGACTCCATCCGGGTGGTGAGGGGTGGCGTGGAATCGGTGGTCGGCCGGAATACCGTGCTCTCGGGACGGCAATTCTACGAACTCGCCCTCGAGAACCACGAGCCCGGACCCGAATCCGACCTTCTGCGGCTGATCCTCGCGCGGTACCTGGCCCCGACCCTCCTGCCCGACACCCGCCGCACCAACCGGGAGATGGCCGAGGCGCGTGACACCGTGCCCACCACCATCCGCCGGGTCCTGGAGGGCGAAGCGATCATCCGCGCGAACTCCCAGGTCGGGCCGGGCGAACTCCAGGCGCTCGACGCCTACCGGGCCAGTCTGCGGGCGCAGGGATACAACGTCGAGGGAACCAGCTTCGGCTCGGCATTCGGGGGGTTCCTCATCAACTCGCTGATCCTCGCGATCTTCGGGTTGCTCATGCTCTTCTTCCGCCCCGACGTCTATCGCCAGTTCCGCTTTCTCGTAACGATCGCCGCCATCGTGGCGCTGTACTTCGTCGGAGCCTTCTTCGTGGCCCGAGTCGGGCTCCCGTGGGCATCGCTCCCGATCGTCTTCGTGACCGTGGCGCTCTCCATCATGTGGGACGGCCGGCTGGCGCTGATCACCGCCTTCGTCCTCTGCACGCTGACCATCGCCCAGACGCCCTTCGCCTCGGTGGAGGTCTTTCTGGTGACGCTTACGGGCGGGGGAACGGCCGCGCTCGCGGTGCGCAGGTTCCGGCGTCTTGCACAGATCTGGATCTTCATAGCGATCACCGTGGCAGCCTACAGCCTGGTCATTTCCGCGATCGAGCTCCGTGGCTCCGAAATCCCCTACCTGTCCGCCCTGTTGTGGGGAGTAATGAGCACCGTCGGGGGTGCGACCCTGGCCATCGGCTTCATCCCGATCTTCGAATGGGTCACCGGCATCACGACCGACCAGACCCTGATCAGCCTGTCGGATCCCAACCGGCCGCTGCTGCGGCGCCTGGCCGCCGAAGCGCCCGGCACCTTCGCGCACTCCGTCCAGGTGGCGAACCTGGCAGAGGCGGGGGCGGACGACATCGGCGCGAACGCGCTGCTCTGCCGCGCGGGGGCGTACTACCACGATGTGGGCAAGCTGATCAGCCCCGGGTCCTTCATCGAGAACCAGGAAGGGGACAACCCGCACGACAGAATGGATGCCGCGGCGTCGGCCGCGATCGTGCGCGACCACGTCGTGGAGGGCGCGAAGATGGCGCGCAGGGACAAGGTGCCGCGGGTGGTGATCGACCACGTGCGCGAGCATCACGGCGACCAGACCATCAGCTTTTTCTACGAGCGGGCCCGCGCGCACGCCGAGGCGGAAGGGCTGGAGGCGCCGGATCCCGCGGCGTTCCGGTATCCGGGACCGCGCCCCCGAAGCCGCGAGACGGCGGTGCTGATGCTCGCCGATTCGGTCGAGTCCGCCGCCCGGGCCATGAAGAACCCGACGCGCGAGCGGATTCGGCGCCTGATCGAGGACATCTTCGCCATGAAAATCGACCGGGGCCAGCTGGACGGCTGTCCGCTGACCTTCGAGGATCTGAGCCGCCTCAAGCGGCGCTTCGCCCGGGTGCTCGGTGGAATCTACCACCGCCGGATCGACTACCCCGGCACCCGGCACCTGAACGCGGAGGAGGGGGACGGCCGGTGATCACCGTGCACGTCAACGCCATCGGGGTGAGCGACATTCCCCGCGGTCTGATCCGCCGGGCGGTCAGGGAGACGCTGCGCCGCGAGGGCGTCCCCAGCGCCGAGGTGTCGGTCACCTTCATGAGCGATGCCGAGATGACCACGCTCCAGACCCGGTACCTCAAACGTTCCGGCGTCACCGACGTCCTGTCGTTTGCGCTGCACGTGGAGGGCCAGGAGCCGCTCGGCGATGTCTATATCGGGCACGGGCAGGCTGTGAAGCAGGCAGCCGCGGCGGGGGTGCCGCCGGAGGAGGAGATGGCGCGGCTGGCCGTGCACGGGACGCTGCACGTCCTCGGATACGATCATCCGGAGGGGCCGGAGCGCGCGGGCTGCGAGATGTACCGTGTGCAGGAAGAGGTGCTGCGGAAGGCGGTGGGAGCGTGAGCGCCGACAGGCCCGCGATCGCGCCGGACAGCGCGCAGGCGCCCGCCGCCGAGGGTGGGGGCCTGCCCGACTGGATGGAGTCCGCCGGAGAGATGCACCCTTCCGACATCGCCGACCTGGTCGCCGCGATCGAGTCCGAAGAGCTGCAGCTGGAGATCCTCGGGACCCTTCCCACCGAGCTCGCTTCCGATACCCTCGCCGAGATGGAGGAGTACGAGGACCGGGCGGAACTCCTGTCCGCCCTGGACGTGCAACGGGGCACGGCGCTTCTCCAGGACCTCCCCGACGACGACGCGGCGGACCTGCTGGGCGAGATGGAACCCGACGACCGGGACCGGATGCTGGCGGCGCTCCCGACCGAGGACGCGGTCGAGATCCGCGACCTGCTGCGCTACGGGGAGGAGACCGCCGGCGGCCTCATGACCACCGCGCTCGTCTCCGTGACCGCGGAATCCAGCGCCGCCGACGCCATCGCCGAGATCCGGCGGCAGGGGCGCGAGGTCGAGGACTTCTACACGGTGTTCGTGGTGGACGAACGGAACCTTCTGGAGGGCACCGTGCCCATCTCCGACCTCATTCTGTCCGATCCGGGGGAGCCGGTGGCGGCGCTGGTCCAGCCGGCCGCCGCGGTCGTGCATCCGGACACGGACCAGGAGGAGGTGGGGCGCGTGATGGGGCGCTACAACCTCGTCAGCGTGCCGGTGGTGGGGAGCGGTGGGGTGCTGCTCGGCCGCATCACCTTCGATGACGTGATCGACGTGATCGAGGCCGAGACTACGGAGGACATCCTCAAGCTCGCCGGGGTGTCGGAGGAGGAGGAGCTCAAGGCCGGGTGGCTCGAGTCCGTGCGTTCGAGGCTGCCGTGGCTGACGCTGAACCTGGTCACGGCGGCGCTGGCCGCGGCAGTGATTCTCAGCCAGCAGGACCTGATCAGGGCCGCGCCGTTCCTGGCCTTCCTGATGCCCGTGATCGCGGCGCTGGGCGGGAACACGGGCACGCAGGCGCTGGCCGTGACCATCCGGCGGATCGCGATCGGGGACGAGCGGCGTCCGGGCCGCTTCAGGGCGGTCCGGAAGGAGGTGGCGGTGGGCCTGCTCAACGGCTTCGTGCTCGGCGCCCTCTTCGCACTGGGGGCGTCCCTGTGGGAGGGCGACCCCATGCTGGGCGTGGTCGTGCTGCTGGCGATGTGGGCCAACATCTTCGTGGCGGGGTTCGCGGGCGCGATGATTCCCACGCTGCTGAACCGCGTGGGGATCGACCCCGCGGTGGCGTCTTCGGTCTTCCTGCACACGCTGACCGACCTCGTGGGCTTCGTCATGGTCCTGACGCTGGCCTCGGCGCTCCTTCTCTAGCAGCGGCAGGCGCACGATGACCCCGGAGCGCGCGACGAGGGAGGAACGGAATCGTCTCCTGGCGGCGGATTTCCGGCGAGGCAGGCGACCGGCGCTGGCGCGGGCCATCTCCATGGTCGAAGGGGGGCGCCCCGGTGTGGCCGACCTGTTGCAGGAGCTTCTCCTCGTCCGCCCGCGGGCCCGCCGGATCGGGATCACGGGGCCGCCCGGCGCCGGGAAGTCGAGCCTCGCGGCCCACCTGGCGACCCGTCTGCGGGGCAGGGGCGAAGAGGTGGCGATCGTCGCGGTGGACCCCACGTCGCCCTTTACCGGCGGCGCGCTGCTCGGAGACCGGATTCGCATGAACGACCTGGCGACCGACCCGGGGATCTTCATCCGCTCCATGGCCACCCGGGGCTCGCTGGGTGGACTGGCCGCGACGACCCGCGAGGTGATCGACCTGCTGGACGCGTTCGGGTTTCCCAACATCATGATCGAGACGGTGGGGGTGGGGCAGACCCAACTGGAGATCCAGGCGGCCGCGGACACCACGGCCGTGGTGCTGGTGCCGGAATCAGGCGACGGAATCCAGGCGATGAAGGCCGGATTGATGGAAATCGCCGACGTTTTCGTAGTTAACAAATCGGACCGCGTCGGCGCGGACCGGCTGGTGCGCGAGATCGGGCAGGCGCTGCTCCTGAAGGCTGGTCTGGCTTCGCACGAAGCGCCGGCGCACCACGGGGTGGATCTTTCGCGGGTGGCCCCCGCCGACACGCCGGACCCGCCCCTGCAGCCCCCCGCGCCCCGCTGGGAGATCCCCGTCCTCAAGGCCTCGGCGGGCCGGAACGAGGGGATCGACGAGTTCCTGGAGCAACTCCTCGCCCATCACCGCTACCTGACGGACTCCGGGCTCCTCGAGGCGCGACGCGAACAGCGGGCGCGGGCACGCATCCGGGACGTCGTCGAGCGCCGCCTCAGGCACCGGGCCCGCCGCGCCATGGAGACCGACCCGCGCTTCGCCGACTGGGCGAGCGACGTGGGAGCCGGGAGGGAGACGGCCTACGGTGTGGCCGACCGGATCGTTCGCGCCATATTCAATAGGGTGCCGATGCCGAAAGGTGAACCAAACAATGTCGACGACTGAACCGCGTCTGCGCGATGGTGTTGCTCTGAGAGCCGATATCGAGCGGCGCGAGCGGGAAATCCAACAGCTCAAGGCCGAACTGGCGGCGTGGGAGGCGACCTGCGACGGTGCGCCGAAGCGCCTGCCCGCCTACACCTCCGTGTCGGGCAACGAGGTCGAGCCCCTCTACACGCCCCTCCACTTCACCGGCGGCTACCTCGACAAGCTCGGGGTTCCCGGCGCGTTTCCGTTCACCCGCGGGCCGTACGCCACCATGTACCGGACCCGCCTCTGGACCATGCGCCAGTTCGCCGGCTTCGGCACCGCCACGGAGACCAACGAGCGCTACCGGTACCTGCTGGCCAACGGTCAGACCGGACTCTCGGTGGCCTTCGACTTCCCCACGCTGATGGGGTACGACGGCGACCACCCCCGGTCGCTCGGCGAGGTTGGAGTGTGCGGCGTTGCGATCTCCTCGCTCGCCGACATGGAGACGCTCTTCGACGGGATCCCTCTGGACCGCGTCTCCGTCTCGATGACGATCAACGGACCCGCCATCATCCTGTTCTGCTTCTACGTCGCCGCGGCCGAGCGGCAGGGCGTGTCGCCCGACCGCCTGCGCGGCACCGTCCAGAACGACATCCTCAAGGAGTATCAGGCGCAGCACGCGTGGGTCTTCCCGCCCGAGCCCGCTCTCCGGCTCATCCTGGACATGTTCGAATGGTGCTCGGAGAACGCGCCGCGCTACAACCCCGTCTCGATCTCGGGCTACCACATCCGTGAAGCCGGCGCCACCGCGGGCCAGGAGCTCGGGTTCACCCTGGCCAACGGGTTCGAGTACGTGCGCCGGGGCGTGGAGCGCGGCCTGGATGTGGACGCCTTCGCCCCGCGCCTCTCCTTCTTCTTCGATGTCCACAACGACTTCTTCGAGGAGGTGGCGAAGTTCCGCGCCGCGCGGCGGATCTGGGCCCGGCGGATGCGGGACGAGTTCGGCGCCGCCAACCCGCACTCCTGGCGGCTGCGCACCCACGCCCAGACGGCGGGGGTCAGCCTCACCGCGCAGCAGCCGGAAAACAACATCGTGCGCGTGGCGTACCAGGGGCTCGCGGCGGTCCTCGGCGGCACCCAGTCGCTGCACACCAACTCGATGGACGAGACGCTGGCGCTGCCCACCGAGAAGGCCGTGACGATCGCGCTGAGGACCCAGCAGATCCTCGCCCACGAGACCGGCGCGGCCAACACGATCGATCCGCTGGCCGGCTCGTACTACGTGGAGGCGCTCACCGACCGGCTCGAGGCCGAGGCCGAGGAGATCTTCGAGCGGGTGAAGGGGCAGGGCGGGGTGGTCCACGGGATCGAGAACGGTTGGTTCCAGCGCGAGATCGCGAACTCGGCCGCGCGCCAGCAGGCCGAAATCGAGGCCGGGCTGAGGACGGTCGTGGGCGTGAACCGGTTCACCGGCGGGTCGGACCAGGTCGAAATCGACACGCTGCAGATCGATCCCGATGTGGAGGCGAGGCAGCGGAAGCGGCTGGCCGGGCTGCGCGCCGAACGCGACGGCGAGAAGGCCGAAGCGGCGCTGGGACGCCTGCGCGCGGCGGCGGCGGGAGGCGCCAATACCGTGCCGCATATCCTGGATTGCGCCAGGGCCTATTGCACGCTGTACGAGATCCGGGCGGCGATGGAGGAAGTCTTCGGCGCGTACCGGGAGCCTGTGTTCTTCTAGTCCGGCTGCCGGACCGGGAGTCCGGGCCCAGCGGGTCTCAGCCTCCGCCGCCCGCCTTCTCCAGCGCCTCGATGTCGATCCTGCCCATCGTGAGCAGCGCCTCCATCACCCGCTTCGGGTCGCGGCCCATCAGGTCGCCCATGTTCGCGGGGACGACCTGCCAGGACACGCCGAAGCGGTCGTTGAGCCAGCCGCAGTAGCCCTCGTGGCCACCGTCGCTCAGGGCGGCCCAGTACCGGTCGATCTCCGCCTGGGACTCGCAGTTCACCACGAACGAGATCGCGGGCGTGAACTTGAACATCGGCCCGCCGTCGATCCCCTGGAACGTCCTTCCGGACAGCTCGAAGACGACGAAGGCGTTGCCCTTCGCCGGGCCCGCCGGGGTGGTCGAGACACTCAGGATCCTCGAATCGGGGAAGAGCGATACGTAGAACTCGGCCGCCTCTACCGCGCGGTCCTCGAACCACAGGCAGGTGCCGATTCGGTCAGGGTTGGGCATTGTCGGATTCTCGGGGGTTTGGATGGCTGGTTCGGGGGCTCCACCAATTGGCCACGCCCGCGCGGGAAACTCAACCCCCCGTCCAGTCCAGGCTCCGCTCCCATAGCTCCCGCGCCAGAATCTCGTCCTCGGCCTGCGGACTCGGCCTCTCCCGGGACAGCACGTTGAAGTAGCGGCCGGTGACGGTGTCGCCGGCGGGGTCGCCGACGAGATTCATCACCGCGGCCCCGCCGATTTCCGGCTTTTCCATGAACCAGGTGAACGGACGGATCAGCAGTCGGGCGATCCACGGCGTCTTCTTCCAGATATCCGTGGCGAGCACACCGGGGTGGAGCGCGTTTGCGGTGATCCCCCGGCCGCTCCAGCGCCGCACCGATTCGAGAGTGAAGAGGATGTTGGCCAGCTTCGAGTCCGTGTAGGCCTGCAGGGGGCCCTTCCAGGCCCGCCCCCGGGCGATGTCGTCGAGGCTCGCCCGCCGGAGATCTCCGCCCCGGTGCCCGCGTGAACTGACGTTGACGATGCGGCCGCGCCCGGCTTCGAGGCACTCGAGGAGGAGATGGGTGAGGAGGAAAAGGCCGATGTGATTGGTGGCGAAGGCCAGTTCGAACCCGTCTGCAGACAGCACGGGGCGGATCTGCGAGATCCCGGCGTTGTTGACCAGGATGTCGACTGCCGGAAGACGGGTGGCGATCCGGTCGGCGGCCGCACGGACATCGGCCTGACGGGACAGGTCGGCGATCTCGAGGGTGAGCTCGGGCCGCCTGGCCGCGCCCCCGGTTCCGGACGCATTCGGACCCTCGGCGCTCTCCCCGGCCATCGCGCTCTCGCGCATCTCGGCCAGTGCCCGCTCGCCCCGCTCGCGGCTCCGGCAGATCATCGTGCCGTGCGCGCCCGCCTGCAGCAGCATCTCCGCCGCCGACCGGCCGACCCCCGAGTTGGCGCCGGTGACGACGGCGGTCTGGCCGGCGAGGGGTCGGGTCACCCCCCCTCCGACACCGGCTTCCCGTCTTCCTCCCCGAAGTGCTCGGCGAACCAGTCGAACATCCGCTGCCAGTGGTCCACGAAGTCGGCTGGCGTGCTCGCCCGCCCGGCCCCGTGCCCGCCCGCGGTGTAGTGCACCCACACCACCTCCTTCCCCAGCCGCCTGAGCGCGTAGTACATCCCGCGGTGGTTGGTCGCCGGCACATTCCAGTCGCCCTCGCCCGAGAGCATCAGCAGCGGCGTCTCGATCCGGTCCGCGAACATCACCGCCGAGTGCTCGATGTACTTGTGCGGCTGCTCCCAGAGCGTGGCGCCGATCCGGTCCTGCCCGACCTCGGCGGCCGCGTAGTTGCGCGTCGTGATCTTCGGCGAATCGCCCAGGAAGGAGATGATGTTCACCTTGCCCGACACGTTCGCGGCCGCGGCGAAGCGGTCGGTCTGCGTGATCAGCAGGTTGGTTGCGTAGCCGCCGTAGCTCTGGCCGTAGACGCCGACCTTCTCCGGGTCGACGAGCCCCCGCTCGATGATCTTGTTGATCGCGTTCGGGACGGCCTTCAGCCAGGCCTCGCCCGGGAAGCCCTCCTCGAAGCGCACCGACGGCCGGAAGCCGAACCACCCCTGCGCCGTGATCAGGTTCATGTTCTCGTTGAAGCCGTTGTCGAAGTACTGCTCGTAGATCTCGGCCACGAGGGGGTAGGTGCGTCCGGGCTCGTAGTTGGCGGGGTAATACAGAATGCCGTAAAGCGTATTACCGTCGACGTCCAGATACTCGACAAGCTCGCTGCGGGTGAGCGCGACGTCGTCGAGCTGGGGATTCGAAGTGGTGAGCTGCCGGGGCGCGAGGCGGTCGGTGGCGGTGGTCCAGATGTCGTCGGGGTGGTCGCCGTCGGACATGGTGTAGACCAGCGTGCCGCCGTCCGAGGAGATGTTCCAGGAGCGGTAGAGGTTGTCGTCGAGGAACAGGGTCTCGATGGCGCCCGACGCCACCTCGAGGCGCTTCAGGCCGCGCTGCCAGCGGTCCCGGGCGGAGTAGGTGAAGTAGAGGTGGCGGCCGTCGTCGCTCCAGGCCTGGACCTGACGGCGGGGGCGGGCGTCGTCGTCTTCCTCCAGTTCGAGGAGGGTGCGCAGCTCGTTGGCGCCGAGGTCGAGGAGGTGCCAGGCGTCCTGCGAGGTGAGGAGGAGGTGGTCGCCGGACGGGTTCCAGCGCTGGACGGAGAAGCGGATGCGGGTGGAGTCGGGGTCGGCGGCGTCGCCCGCGCGGTCGGTCAAACCGGTGCGATTTGCATCACTGCCGGTGCGATTTGCACCATCGCCGGCCGTGGACTCGTCGGAGCCCTCGGGCCCACGGTGCCCCGCAGTCACATCCACCGCCTCGTCCTCGCCCAGCCGCCGCACGAAGACGGAGCCGCGCTCGCTGTACGCGAAAGCGTCCCGCGCGTCGTTCCAGGTCGCGCCCATGCGGTCCTCGCCGGTGTCCCGCAGCGATTCGGGTTCGCTGCCGTCCGCGAGCGCCAGGCGGAAGAGCTCGTACTCGGTCCCGTCGCGGCGGGTGTACGAAGTCTTCGTGCGCGTGGACGTGGAGTAGGTGATGTAGGAGCCGTCCGCGGAGAAGCCCGGCCCGGATGGCGTCGCGTCGGCAAGGACCTCCCGCACGCTGCCGTTTTCGAGGGAAACAAGCGCGGTGATCTGCCGCGCGGCGATGTTTCTCACGCGGTCCCAGGCCAGGAAATCGTTGCGGGAATCCTGCACGATGACCGGCGCCTCGGTAAGCGCGACGAAGGCCGCGCGCGCGTCGGCGGCCCACCCCTCGGGGCGCAGCCCCATCAGGATCGCGTCCCCACCGGGAGCCCACATGAGCGGCGACGACGACGCGATCTCCCTGTCCGTGCGCAGCTCGACCGCCTCGGCCCGGCCCGTGCCCGCGTCGAAGATCCGGAGCCGGTACGCCCCGTCGTCCACGGCGAAGTACGCGAGCCGCTCCCCGTCGGGCGACCACTCGAAACCGCGCAGCTGCGCCGGCTCCTCATGCACCCACGTGCGCTCCCCGCTCCTCGTGTCGATCACCATCAGCCGCAGCGTGGTGGGGGAGATGTACGTGGGGTCGCCGTAGCGCTGATGGTCGACGCCGGTGCGGTCGCGCCGGGTCCTCACCGTCGCGGCGACGCGCGAGCCGTCGTCCGTCACCGCCGCGATGCCCACGCCGCGAACATCGAGCGCGATCTCGGGTGTGAAGAGACGCTGCTGGGGGTGGGCGGGGAGGGGGGAGAAGGCCGTGAAGGCGGCGGCGAGCGTCAGCGTGCGGGGCAGGGTGCCGGCCGCGGAGATGACGGCCGCGCCGAGACGGCACGGGGCAACGTGTCGGGTGGTGCGCATGGTGAAGTCGCTTTCGGCATGGGGGGACCGGTCCAATGGCAACGTACGTGCGGGCGGGGCAGGGGGGAAGCGGGGTGGGGCGCCGTTGTCAAGTAACGCTAGACACGCTACAATCGCGGATGATACGCAGTTTTCGGCATCGTGGACTCAAGCGCCTCTTTGTGCGCGGCGACCCGAGTCTTCTCCGACCGGATCTCGTTGACCGAGTGGAAGCGGTGCTTTCGCTCCTTGATGTCGCGCGTTCACCGTTGGCGATGCGTCTCCCTGGGTATCGGCTGCACATGATGTCGAGTTGATCGACTACCACTAGCGGCCGTTTACTCGGAAAGGAGTGAATTCATGCCGATGAAGAACCCGCCACATCCCGGAAGGGTCGTCCGGCTTTCCTGCCTTGAACCGCTCGGACTCAGTGTGACCGGCGCGGCGGCTGTGCTTGGAGTAAGTCGTCAGGCGCTCTCGAATCTGGTGAATGGACGAGCCCGTATCTCTACGGACATGGCGATACGTCTGGCGAAAGCCTTCGGTTCCACCACGGAAACCTGGATTCGGCTTCAGGCTGCGTACGATATTGCACAGGCGGCCAAGCGTGAGAGCCAGATCAGGGTGGATCGCTACCGGCCCGCGACTGCCGTGCAGGGATAGTCCTGCGATGAGCCGACCCATGCCGAACCGATATGCCCGCAACGTCCTCGACTACATCCGTAAAGCGCTGGCCGACACCTGATCAGGTCCTGGGGGCCCTGCGGGATTGGGCAAGCGTCCAGGCGGCGTCCCGGCCCGACCTGGTCGCTCTCGGCTACTTCGGCTCCCACGCCCGTGGCGACACCGGGTTTGGAAGCGATCTCGATTTGGTGGCGATCGTCAGCAAGAGCGAGCTTCCACGCCTTGAGCGCAACCGCGACTGGCCGTATGAGCGTCTGCCGGTGCCAACCGACCTGCTCGTCTACACGGTCGAGGAATGGGAGCGGATGCGGCGGAGGGGCGGGAGGTTTGCGCGAATGATGGACGAAGAGGCGGTGTGGGTGCTGGGCGAGGTTCCGTAGCCGGCGGATCGAACGCTACGCCCCCGCTGGAAGGTTCAGGCTGCGAAGGAGTCAACCGGCCCCGGAGCCGGAGATCTCCACTCGCGGTCCCGCATCCAGAGGGCGGCAGCGATGCAGCCAAACGATGCCGCCCAGGCCCAGTAGCCGATGTGATAGTCACGCAAGCCGGACCAGTAACCATCCACCATGTGTCCCGCGGCCCACCACAGGTTCAGTGCAGTTGCCGCGGTCATCGCCGGCGCGAGCCAGCGAGCCCGGCGGGTCCGGGTACCACGCACCTTCAGCCAAGTCACTACGATGAGTGCATTGGTGATCCAGCTGAGGAGTCCCCAAGAGGCCTCCAGAGGGAAACTGACCGCCATGGCGGGTACGATCACGAAGACCTGCCACCCCCAGACCCATCCGGGTGCCATGAATTCCGGAATCACCGGCAACACAAACGAAGCCGCAAACATCGCCCATCCCGCCACCAGCCATCGCCGCCACCTGGGCTTGCCCGCCTTCACGAACTCCTTCTCCAACGCAGTCGGCTGGCCCAGCTCACGCCGCGCAATCGCAAACGCGCGCCTCGGCGCCAGCGTCGCGTTGATCTCCAGCTCCAGGTCCACCCGCGCTCGCAGGTGGTCCTCCAGCTCTTCCAGTTCTCGCGGCGACAGTGACGACTTCCGCTCCTGTCGTTCCCGCCACCGCCGTACCTCGGTGTCCAGATCAAACATGGGCTCTCGTCCAGTCCACTCAGTTCATCTCCTGCGGGAATCTCACCACCAGCACCGTCTCCACCCCGAGTTCGTCGGTCTCGATGAAGGCTGCCAGTCCGTCCGGGCCGAAGGCGTCCGGGATCCGGATCGAGCCGGTGGGGTAGCTGCCGAGGTAGCGTCCGTCGGCCGTCAGCAGGTCGATGGGACCCTCGCTGTCGGGCCGGTCTCCGCGGCGCTGCACCCAGATGCGCCCGTCCCAGGTAGCTGCCAGGCCCCGTATCACCGGAACCTCCGGGAAGAACTGAAGATTCTCGATGCGCTCCCGCCGATCGCGTCTGCTTTGCTCGGGATCGGATGTCACAACCTGCCCATTGATGATTCCCCGGAATTGCCCCCCCCGTTCGTCGTCCAGAGTGGCCTCCAGCTCTTTCAGGCGACGGTCCTTCTCGGCTCTGGTCAAGCGCGCGGTCATCAGTTCCGGAGGAATGGGCCGGGTCAGGATATGCGAGACGCCGCTCCCCGGCCGGGCAATCTGGACGGCATACGCCGTGGAGTCCGAAAACGCAACGGACCCATCGGAAAGCACACCCCAATGCACGTCGGGACTCAGGGTGTACGAGTCTACCATCCCTGTGCTGATTGTTATGCCGGGAGCAATGGAAACCTCGGATCCGCCTCTGGGCGGGGGCTTCGGAGGCAGCCACCCGTCCGCGACGGTATCCAGCTCGACCTCGTCCCCGGTGAGCACGACGCGCGCGATCGGTCGCGAAGTCGTCTCAACCAGCCCGGCTCCGGTCCCCCCACTACTGGAAATCGAGATGGACGAGCGTGCCCCCCCGGTTGGCATCGTGATCAGAGCATCGGCGCCGCGCTGGGGCAGGTGGGGGCCCGCCGTCGTGATGGACGGATCTCCCCCCATCCGGATCATGCGCTCCAAGA
>JAPOOQ010000567.1 GCA_026713345.1 Gemmatimonadota bacterium
CGCCATTGGCGCGACCTGATGTTCACGGTCATGCGCGGATATCAGGAGGCGTGGCTCCCATACGCAGGCGCGATGGTTCTCTACGGCAGGATCTCCGGCTACCGCGACGAGCTCTCGGAACTGATGTCTGCCATGCGCGCCGGGCAACCGGCGCGGGCGCGACGCAATCTGGAGTCGGATCTCGCCGCATGGGAGGCGGGGCTCCGACAGGTTACGGAGACGATCCGGCAGTCCGGCCTCGACGACGAACTCGGCGCTATCGCACGGCGGCTCGCGGAATACGACCTCGCCGCGGTTCGACTCGCAACGGAACTGGAGGCGTCCGAACTCGACGACTGGCTCCGTGAGATCGCGGAGCGAACCCAGGATGAGATCGGAAGACTGAGCCTCGAGCTGCGACTTGAGAACGCGGAGCGCCTACTGGAAGAGGTCATAGCCGAACTGGAGGAGGTGACCCGATGACGGCCGGCGCGCACCGCCCGCTCGCCGGCGTGCTGGCTTTGGTTCGGTCGGCGGTTTACGTGGCCGTCGCGGCCGCGGTCTTCGGGGCTCTCGGCTTTGATGCACGGGTGGCGGTCGGGCAGGAGGTTGTCGATCTCCCCGCGGAGGATCGTCCCCTGTCTCCGAATCTCGAGCTGGTGTACCGCATCGGATCGGCGGGTGCGGAGTTCGAGTGGGAGCAGTTCTCGTCCATCTCCAGCCTCGAGTTCGATAGCGCGGGCAACCTCCACCTCATGGACCGGTCGGGGGGACAGCTGATGGGTGGGGCGCGCATCGTTGCCGTCGATCCGGCGGGTGGACTCGCGGGCGAGTTCGGCCGCGCCGGCGACGGTCCCGGCGAGTTCCGGTTTCCGAGACAGATGGTCGTGTGGGCGGACGGGAGCATGCTCGTCGTAGACATCGTGCGCAGGGGCCACCTCGTGTTCGGCCCGGGCGGCGATTTCGAACGCCTGGGCAGGGGCGACCTTGGCAGCAATATGCGACCGGAGCGCACGGGCACACGAAGCATTGTTGGTGGATCCTGGGACTCTTCGACGGATACACGCCCCATCCTGCGCTTCGACCTCTCATCGGAGGAGGCGACATCGCAGACGCTGGTCGAGGCCTGGGCGCCCCGTGAACCGGAGGCGCGAAAACACGAGGTGGGAGACATCGAGGATCTTCTGCGCGCCGCATGGGGGTTTGAGCCGGAGTTGCTGTTCGACGTGCTGCCGACGGGCGGGATTGCGTTCGCGGACTCGTCGGCCTACGTGATCAAGCTCGCAGGCCCGTCCGGCACGGTGTCGCACATCCTGCGCCGACCCATCCGACCCCTGGCTGTGACGGAGCGCATGAGGTGGGCGGAGCGTGAGCGCCGCATCGAGCAGCTGCGAAACCGGCCGAGCAGCGTGGAGGGCAACCCAAGACCCCAGGACATCGCATTCATGAACGCGCTCCTCGAGGGCGAGATGCGAGGGGTCGAAAACATGCGGTTCTACTCCGAAGTTCCCGTGATCGCGGCCCTCCGCACGACTTGGGACGGCACCCTTTGGATCCATCGTAGCGCGGAGCCGGGCGCGGAAGAGCCGGGCCCTATCGACGTGCTCGCGCCGGACGGTCGTTACGTCGGTACCGTCGCTCCGGAAGTTCTCGTCATGCCGGACGCCTTCGGCCCAGGTGGTCTCGTGGCCTTCGTCGAATTGGATGAGTTCGATGTCCCCGTCATTACCGTGAGACGCCTTCCGCGTGCCATCCGCTGATACCGGTGTCTTTTGTTCATCCGTGAGTTGGAGTACCCTGATTCAACCCTTTCCCGCCCCAGCGATCAACCAACCGTCAAGTCATGGAAAGTGCCGACGATGATAAGGATGCCTTCTGGCAGGACTGTTTCAATCGTCGCCTACACCGTTTGGCTGGCAGTAGCGTCTTCGGCCGCCCAGGCCCAGGCCCAGCAGGTCATGCGATTGACTGGCCACGACCGACTCATCACCGGTGACTTTGAGGAAGTGTACCGGGTAGGCACTCTTCACGGCGAGCCGTGGGAGGTGTTCGACCGGGTGCGTAGCTTGGGCTTCGACGCTCGAGGCAACCTCTATGTGTTCGATCGCGGAGGCGACTCGCTTAGCCCGGAACTGCGGGTCCTGGTATTCGACTCCCTCGGAGGCTTCGTTCGCGAGTTTGGATCGAGGGGGGAAGGGCCGGGTGAATTCAAGACCCCGACGGCGCACGTAGTCACGCGCGACGGAACGACGATCGTGCGGGATGAGGGCCACCAGGCATACCAGGTCTTCGACCAGGAGGGTGAGTTCCTGCGAATGGTGCGAAATCGGGTGGGGGTCGGCGGCACCTCGGCAAACGGGCTCAACGTGTCTACGCCGGTTTTCGGAGATCCACGCGGTGCTGCCGTCTATACGACAGAGGGGGTCGCAAGCGTAACTGGCCCGGACGATCCCGAGATGGCAACTGCCTTCCGGAGGATAGTTCGCCATGGACTCGACGGCGAAGAGGTGCAACCCGAGACAATGGTCGAGGCTTGGAATCCCCGCCGTTACCGTGCGCGCCGGGGGCAGCGGTCATCCATCGGATTGAACCGCCCCTCGACCTTCGAACCAGCGCTTCTGATGGCACTCCTCCCAGACGGGGGAATCGTGTATTCCGATTCTTCGGCGTACGCAATCAACGTGGTGGCCCCAGACGGTGGCGGACTGGCGCGTCGTATAGAGCGTCCATTCCGGCCAGAGCCGGTGACCCCGAGTGTCGAAGAGGAATACCGAGCAATGATCGAAAAAAGGCGAGCCGAGGGCGGAAGGGGACCTTCCCGGGGCCTCCGGGTTTCTGGAACAGTTAGGCTCCCGGAAGGAGAGGCGAACCGCGAGGCTGCGGTGGCGGATTTGATGGACTTCATGAGGGACTTCAACGAGATTCCGCCCTTTTACCCGGAGATCCCCGTTGTCGCGAAACTGAAGACCAGTTGGGAGGGCCGGATTTGGGTCATGCGTCAGGGCGAGGGGCTTCTGAGCGATGGTCCCATTGATGTGCTCACAGGCAGCGGCGGCTACATCGGCACCTTCGGAGCCGGCAGCACACCGATGCCGGACGCTTTTGGCCCGGTTGGCTTGGCAGCGTTCATCGAGCTTGACGAGATGGATGTGGCCCGCGTGGTGGTACGTAGGCTTCCTGCTCGTGTCCGTTGACCTTGGGGCCGGTAGTCCGACCAACTTCTCCCACCCTTTGCCGCCGGCGACCCCAGGCGTGCGGCACCACCCACACGCTGCCGTCCGGTAGCGGCAGGAGCCCTCCCGAC